>JAEUOJ010000183.1 GCA_016789495.1 Accumulibacter sp.
TGCTCTTCCCTCCGAAGTGTTTTCTGGGCGTGTGTATGAACGCTCGCGTTATACAGCCGCTCATAAAACACTTCGCTATTTACCAGATTTTCGACGCTTCATACAGCCCACTGCTTCGTGCTAACAGCCAACTCGGCCGTCAGCGCAGCCGACTTTCGCGGGCAACATTTGACGTGAGGGGCCGCCGTAGCGGCGAAGCCGCGAAGGGAACCCACAAGCGCAGCTTGTGGGCGGTCCCTCTCGACGGAACTGTTAGAGCGCGAGTGGAAAAACGGCCATGTTGTCATGGGTTTAGATGTGTGCGTCATCAATGGAGTTATACCCTGGCTCGGGATCGTGTGAGGTTGGACTTACAAGAAATTCATAAAATCTCTTAGCTGATAGACGCTATGTTTATTCTCGCTAACAACCTTTAGCCGAACAAACCAGCCAATTTTTGTATATTTTCCATTCTCATGGATGAATAGTTTGTATATATCTGTAAGATATGACTTTAACCTTTTCTTGAGTGGCTTGATTTCGTCATTACTCACGTACAACATGATTTTTCGGAGGGTGTACTCTGACATATCATGGCGTTCCCTCCATGTTTTCTTATACTCCACCAAGAACCTTCTTCCTTCGAGATGAAGAACAGTTTTTTCGAACCACTCGGAATTATGGTTATATATTTGATCGATTAGAATTGCGTGGCCGTCGCTGTGCTTAAATAATCGGTAGTGGAATTTATGGTGCTCATCCTTTTCTTCTGGTAGAGCCAGCCTCGACAGTTCCGCCTGATCGGAATTGATTTTGATAAATGACATAGGCGCTCTAACGTTTAGTGAACACCGATTTCGGTGTATATCTCGCCGACGGCAGGCGTCCCGCCAGGTGTATTTTCAGTCCGCGCTCGGTGTATACTCCGACGCCATTGGCGCATCGTACTGATCTTCAATGATTCACTGACCCTGAACACCCCCATCGACCCGACAAACACACCGCCGGCGCTCCCCTCCGCTCCTGGAAAAAGCCCCTCCGAACCGAGGCTGCTCGACCAGGTGCGCGTGCAGATTCGACTGCGCCATTACAGCAAACGGACTGAATCACAATATGTGCAGTGGGTCAAGCGGTTTGTGCTGTTCCATGGGAAACGCCACCCGCGCGAGATGGGAGCGCCGGAGCTCGAAGCGTTTCTGAGCCATCTGGCGGTCGAAAGACATGTGGCGTCGGCCACCCGGAACCAGACCCTGTCGGCGCTGCTCTTTCTTTACCGTCAGGTATTCGGCATCGAGTTGCCCTGGCTCGACGAGAGGGTGCGAGCCAAACGCCCACAACGCTTGCCGGTCGTCCTCACTCGCGGCGAAGTCCAGCGCGTGCTGGAGCGAATGGATGGGGTCTACGGCCTGCTCGCGCGTCTGCTATACGGTACCGGAATGCGCTTGATGGAAGTGATTCGCCTGCGGGTGAAGGACGTCGATTTTGCTCAGGGTGAAATCCTCATCCGTGACGGCAAGGGCGCCAAGGATCGGGTGACGATGCTGCCCGAGGGAGTAAGCGCTGATCTGCGCGAACACCTGCAACGGCGGAAACTCGTCTTCGAGGATGATCTGCGGGCCGGCAAGGCGAGCGTCTATCTACCGGACGCGCTGGAACGAAAGTACCCGGCGGCAAGCACTTCCTGGCCCTGGCAGTATGTTTTCGTTGCGGGAAGTTACTCGGTCGATCCGCGCAGCGGCTTGGAGAGGCGCCATCACCTGGACGAAAAGCTGCTGCAGCGCGCGATGAAGAAAGCGGTCGTCGCGTCCGGCATCGACAAGCCGGCCACCCCGCACACGCTGCGCCATTCCTTTGCCACCCATTTGCTCGATAGCGGCTACGACATCCGCACGGTGCAGGAACTGCTCGGCCATGCCGACGTGAACACGACGATGATCTACACGCATGTGCTCCAGCGCGGTGGGCGGGGCGTGCGCAGCCCGCTCGATTCGCTGCGCTGACGCGGCTTTCCGGCCGGATGCGGCGCGCGTTGAATGTGCTTGCCGCTCGCCTGGAACGTCGGCGCGTGAACCCGCGCCAGGCGCGTGGCATCGGCGGCCAGACCGGTTCCGGGCCAACCGGCGCGGAGTGGAATCGCGTGGCGCACGCAGCCGAGCGAAATCCGGAGCCTCCATCGGCAGCGCGTGGATTCCGCCGGTTGGCCGGCGAGATCGCTACCGCGGGTACGTCGGAACGGGCCGCGGCCGCGCTCATTGGTGGTCTCCGCCGGGCGTGTCGGCGGGCTGCTCCAGCGCCAGACGAAGATCGATCGTCCCGTGTTCGGCGTCACTGGTCAGCGTGCAGCCGAGGCGACGGGCGAGGCGCTGCATGCGCAGCTTGCCGTCGAGCGTTTCGCCGCGCAACTCGGCGATGCCGCGGCTGCGGCAGTAGCTGACCAGTCGTTCGAACAACAGCCGGCCGAGCCCTGGCCCTGGAGCGCGGAAACGACGACGATGGCGGAATCGCCGCTGGAATCGGCAACAGCGCGCACCAGCTTTGCGAACCGCACAACGCCGGCCTGGGCACGGGTTTTTCCCGTTATCCGCGCGAATGGCGGGTCGGCTCGGCGCGCGCGAGGCTGGTCGCCGAGCCTTCCGCCTCGGTGCTGTCGGTCGGCATCAACGTCGGCTTGGCCGCGCAGTCGAATTTCCACGAGGCCTGCCGCGAAATCGAGGGCATCACGCCGGGTCAGTTCCGCAAGCTCGATGCGCATAAAAGGGACGCCTGATCGGCACGATTCTCAGCGGAATGATCATTCCGGAATCGATTTCCGCTCCTGTTCGATCAAAACGGAGGCGCTGACCCGGTTTCCCCGCTGCAATGGCGCTCATCCCCAGCCCACGGAGACCGCCATGACCGATCCACTCCCCCTGCTCTTCGCCTGCCTGCTCAGCACGCTGAGCAGCCTCACCATCCTGCGCGTCCTCAGCCGACCGCTCGCCGGCCTGCTCGAACGCCTGTGCCCGGACAAGGAATCCGCCGCCTTCTGGCGAAGCTACGCGCAACTCATGCTCGCCCTGGCACCGCTGTTGTGCGTACTGCTCCTCGACCTGTTCGTTCATGGCGGCGACCTGGTAACCAGGTTGCGCTACGGGCTGATCGCCAGTCTGGGCGGTCTGCTCGTCGGCCTGTGGATCGTCGGCAGACGCCTCGGCCAGTTCATCGCCACGGCCGAAATCCGGCGGAGTGCGCCATGAACATCCTGCTTACCGGAGCCACCGGCTTCATCGGCGGCAATGTTGCGACCGCGCTGACGCAGTCCGGCCACCGTGTCGTCCCCGCCTCGCGACGCACCGGCCTCGACTTCCTGCGCATGACCGCCGTGGCCGACTGGTTACCGCATCTGCACGGCATCAAGGCCGTGATCAATTGCGTCGGCATCATCGGCGAAACCCGACAGCAGCGCTTCGCGGCACTGCACCGCGATGCGCCGATCGCGCTCTTCCAGGCCTGCGCCAAGGCCAATGTCCGGCGCGTCATCCAGATTTCCGCGCTGGGCGCGGACGATAGCGCCTTTTCCGCCTATCACCTGAGCAAGCGTGCCGCCGACCAGGCATTGCGCGCGCTCGATCTGGATTGGTGCGTGCTGCGCCCCTCGCTGACCTACGGCCGGGGCGGCACGAGCAACGACTTGTTTCTGCGCCTCGCCCGACTGCCTGTTTTGCCCCTCATCGGCGACGGCCAACAGACCGTGCAGCCCGTTCATATCGCCGACGTCGTGGTCACCGTGCTGCGCGGCCTGCAGACAAAGGTTGTACGGCAAAGCCTCGACATCGTCGGCAACGAGTCGTTGAGCTTTGCCGACTGGCTGAGCCGCATGCGCGCCGCGCAAGGGCTGCCCCCCGCCCGTCGTCTGCACGTCCCGCCCCGCCTGGCGCAGGCCGCCTTTCAGATGCTGCGGCACGTTCATCCGCTCTTCCAGCCGGACAACCTGCGCATGCTGCTCGCCGGCTACCACGCCGATTCGGCGGCCATCACCGCTTTTCTCGGTCGCCCGCCGCTGCCTTTCTCCCCCTCACTCTTCTTCGCCGACGCCCGGGAGGCTTGCTCATGGACTACCTGCTGATCAAGACCCTGCACATCCTCAGCATGGTGCTATTGTTCGGCACCGGCCTGGGCAGTGCCTTTTATAAATGGATGGCCGACCGCAACGGCCAGATTGGCCACATCGCCGCGACCAACCGCCACGTCGTGCTCGCCGACTGGTGGTTCACGACGCCCACCGTCATCTTCCAACCGCTCAGCGGCCTGTGGATGATCCATCGACTCGGCTTGCCGCTGAATACGCCCTGGGTCGCGGTCAGCCTCGGCCTTTACCTGCTCGCCGGCGCCTGCTGGCTGCCCGTGGTCTACTTGCAGATCCGCATGCGCGACCTCGCCAGCCAGGCCTTGGCCTGCCAGGGCGAACTGCCGCCCGTCTATTGGCGCCTGGCTCGCGCCTGGTTCTGGCTGGGCGTGCCGGCGTTCTGCGCCATGCTGCTGGTTGTCACACTGATGGTTTTCAAGCACATTCCCGGAGCACTCCAATGAACAGCCCGATGCAGACCGCCCTCGGCGACGATTTCGCAAAACTGCCGCCCGCGCTGCGTGCCCACTATCTGCCCGGCGCGACACGCGACAGCGGTTGGCTGGATATCATCTTTCCCACCTGGATGCGTCCCTGGTTGCGCCTGCTGCACCGCTTCGGCGCGCTGGTGCCGCGTGCCGGCCAAGGCGTCGCCACCGTCGTCGACAAGCGCGTGATCGGCGAGCACCAATACTGGCAGCGCCGCATCCGCTTCGCCGATGGCGAAACGGTATGCTTCGACAGTATTTGGGAGTCAGCCGAAAGCGGCACCGTGATCGAATACGTCAATCCGATCCTTGGCCTGCAAATGCGACCGAATGTGGTTGGCGATCGCCTGCACTATCAGGGAGTCCGCTTTGTCGCCCGGGTGTGGCGTTGGCGCTTGCCCATCCCGGAATGGCTGGTCCTCGGCCATACCACCATCGTTGAGCAGGCACTGGATGACAGGCGTTTCGCCATGGATTTCCGGCTGACCCACCCGCTGTTCGGCGAGGTTTTTCGTTACCGCGGCGAATTCGAAGCGCGGCCCCGGCCGGATTGATCTCCTGCGTTACGCTTGACCGCGAAAATCGGAGGTCATGAAGTCGGCGGCTCTCGGGCTGGAAGTCGCGGGTCGTGGCTGGATCGGCGCCGCAACCGGTAAAGCCGGTACAGGAACGACCCCCGCCGGCCAGGGAGCGGCCAGATGGTCCGACCCTCCGCCAGCGCCATGCGTCGCACGGCCATCGACTTGGTTCGGTGACTGAATCTATCCAGAGGAAGCGATGACGCTTTGCCCACGTTCATGGAACGAAGATGCCATTTCCAGACTGCTTGAGCAAACCCATGGCCGACAGGAAATCATCCGGGTCAAGAACAGCCAGCCTGACGCGGCAGCTTGCCACCGACGATAGTGGCGGGGTAGCGGCGACCCAGCCGCCGGCAGGAATAGCGTAGATCACTGTTTTTTTAGGCGTTACAGACAGGATGAACGGCCCGCCCGGGAAGGTCGCTGAAGCGGCAGCGGCTGTTGTCGACCGTGATCCCGGTTTTCGCCCAGCCGCCAGCGGCCCATTAGGCGCCAATCGGCGCCGTGGGACGCAGGGCGAACATCGCGATCGGCTGGCGCAATCTTCGGCACGCCCATTTCAGGCGGGCAGATGCCGAGCGCTGCGCTGGTCGTGACCGGGATGATGTTCGTCGGTCGTGGCCAGGCATGAGCGCAGCCAGGCGTCAAGACTCAATTTTCCCGGGCCGAGCAGCATCAGCGGCGCCAGCATGCCGAGGAAAATCACCGGCAGTTTGAAGTTGCCCTGGCCGCGGTCGGTCAGTACGTAGCCTTGGGCGAGTTCGCTCAAGGTCGACCACGACTCGGGCCAGTGAACGCTGGCAATGGCGACGATGGTCAGAACGGACAGGGAGGCGGCGAAGAAGCGCGTACCCAGGCCAATCACCAGTGCGACGGCGCCGAGCAGTTCGAACCAGGTGGCGATCTGCCAACTCATGTCGACGGGCACGATGTTGAACGGAAAAGGGAAGCGGTCGGCAACCTCGGCGAACCAGTTCACCCCGTGGAATTTTTCCAGCCCGGACTCGAAGAAGTCCCAGCCGAGCAGCAGGCGCAGGCTCAAAAGGCCCAGCCAGAGTCCGGCGGCGTCGAACCAGCCGAGTCCATTGTTGATCACTTTCATGTTTGTACTCCCAGGATGGCGCCTTGCCGGCGCAGGTCGTCGAGGATGGCGCCGCCATGATGGCGTACCGCCACGGCTGACTCTGGCGGCAATTCGCCGGCCAGACGTTCGATCGCGTCGGCGCCGCGGTATTCATGCGTCGCGAGGAGTTCGACCAGCCGCGCCGTCAGGCCATTGACCTCGGCGAAACGCACGTGGTCGGTCGCATCACGGAAGACCAGCAGCCGGGTCGGTTTCGGCCGGCGCGGCCGATGGTCGAGGCCGATGCGCTGCACCGGCCAGTCGTAAGCGAGATTCATCAGCGTCGGATTGACCAGTGGCCCGCCGCGCATCAGGTCGCCGCCCGGGTCGTGCGGCGGAAAAGTCCGGCCACAGGTGTCTACCGCCAGTTCCACCCATTCATAGTGGGCGAACTGGCGGAACCAGGCCGGCAGCGGCTGTCTGCATCCGCCGAGGTAACTCAGGAACTCCTGCGGAATCTCGCGGAAGATCGGCGTCGCGCTGCGCCAGTCGCGGAAGAAGGCGCGATTGAGCCGTCGCCAGCGCGCCTCGCCGAGTAGTTGGCGACAGACCGGAACGCAGGCGTCGAGAAAGCCGGTGATGTTGTTGAACAGCAACTCCTCGTACACCGCCATGCGGCGAGCGGGCACGCCGGCCGGGCGCGCGGCGCGCGGGTCGCGACAGCGGCGGCCAAAGGCCCGCTGGAACTCTTGGAAAGTGGGCGCGTTCATGCGGCCCGCCGCTGTTTGCGAAATGGCGACTGGATCCGTTCGATGACCTCGACTTCCGTCACCAGCGCCGCCAGATCGGGGATGTTGAAGTCGCGTTCCAGACAGGTCGGCACCGGGCCGCAGCGGTCGTAGGCCGCTTCGAGCAGCGCCCAGACTGGATCGATCACCTCGGCGCCGTGAGTGTCGATCAATAGGCCGTCGGGCTCGGTGTAATGACCGGCGACATGGATGTAGCAGGTGCGTTCCAGCGGCAGCGCGTGCATGAATTCCAGCGCATCGAAGCCGAAATTGCGGCTGTTGACGTAGATGTTGTTCACGTCCAGATGCAGCAGGCAGTCGGCCTCCGCGATCACCGCGTTGATGAAGCCCGCCTCGCTCAACTCGGCGCCGGGCGGCGCGACATAATAGGAGGCGTTCTCCAGACCGATGCGCATGCCGAGGATGTCCTGCGCACGGCGGATGCGTTCGGCCGTCCAGCGCACCGCCTCCTCGGTGCAGGGGATCGGCAGCAGATCGTAAAGATGGCCGTCATCCGAGCACCACGAGAGGTGTTCGGTGTACAGCGTCATGCCGTGTTCGGCCATAAAGGTCTTGATGTTCTGCAGCAGATTTTCGTCAAGCGACGAAGGGCCACCCAGCGATAGCGACAGCCCGTGACAGACAAAGGGATAGCGCTCGGTATAACGGCGCAATTGCTTGGCCGAGCGGCCACCGAGGCCGGCCCAGTTTTCCGGTGCTAGTTCGAAGAAGTCGATGGCATCGGGTACGCCCTCGTCGAGGGCGGAGATCAGTTCGCGCCGAAAGCCGAGACCGGCGCCTAATGGAAATCCTGGGATCATGCGTTCACTCCGGAAGAACCGGGGCGCGCCAATCGCGCCCCGGATGGGTGGTGACTACTTCTTGTTGGCGCCGCAACTGCCATCCTTCATCTTCTTGTCGGCGCCGCAACTGCCATCCTTCATCTTCTTGTCGGCGCCGCAACTGCCATCCTTCATCTTCTTGTCGGCGCCGCAACTGCCATCCTTCGCCTTCTTGTCGGCGCCGCAACTGCCATCCCTCGCCTTCTTGTTGGCACCGCAACTGCCATCCTTCGCCTTCTTGTTGGCGCCGCAACTGCCATCCTTCATCTTCTTGTCGGCGCCGCACTTGGCTTCGCCGCACTTGCCTTCCTTCTGTTTCATATCCGCCTGCGCCAACTGGTATCCGGCATCGAGGGCAGCAAGCGTGAAAGGGTTGTTGACGGCCAAGGCGGCGTTGGCAACGAGGGTGGAGCCGATGGCGAGGGCGATACGGGTTTTACGGTTCATGGTCATTCTCCTGGTTTGGTTGAGCATCGATCACACGACCGATGTACCAGCTAGTTCGCGACAAACTGGCGCTTGGTTACAAGCCGGTGCAAACTAGGAAAAATTTCTGCGACGGTGTAACCGGATGCGACCAAGGAACGAATACAGGTGATGAATGAGAAAAGCGCGACCGAAACGCGCTTACGAGCTCTGTTGTTGTCGGGCATGGCGGGTGATGGAGCGGCGTATCACGTCTTTCTCAAGGAACTGAGCGCTCACTTTCGGGCTTTTTTCCGGCGGCGCCTGATCCGGCTGCCGGACGATGTGGAGGATCTTGTGCAGGAAACCCTGTTGGCGGTGCATAACCAGCGCCATACCTTTGAACCGGACCAACCGCTGACGCCCTGGGTGCACGCCATCGCGCGCTACAAGCTGGTCGATCTCTGGCGTCGGCGCGCCGATCGTGAGGCGCTGCACGAACCGCTCGACGACCAAATGGAGGTGTTCGCCGCGTCAGACGCCGAAGCGTCCGATGCGCGCCGCGACGTGATGAATCTGCTGGAACGTCTGCCCGAGCGGCAGCGACTGCCGATCCGTTACATGAAGCTGGAAGGCCTGTCGGTGGTCGAGACGGCGCGCGCGACAGGCATGAGCGAATCGGCGGTCAAGGTCGGCGTGCACCGCGGCTTGAAGTCGCTGGCGGCAATGATTGGAGGAAACTCGTGAAGACCGACGATTTCGTCAACCTGCTGGCGAACGGCATAGAACCCGTGAAGTCAGGCGCGACGGCACGACGTCATGCGCTGGCGCTCGGCTGGGGCGGCCTGGGCGCAATGCTACTGATGGCAACCCTGCTCGGTGTCCGCGCCGATCTCGCCGCAGCCATGCGGCTGCCCATGTTCTGGGTGAAGCTGCTCTTTCCGATCTGCATCGCCTTGGCGGCGCTTTTCGCGGCGATGCGCCTGGCGCGGCCAGGCGTGGCCCTCGGTCGCGCGCCGCTGGCATTACTAGTTGCACCGGTCATCGGAATATGGGCGATGGCGGCTTATGCCCTGGTCAGCGTCTCGCCCGAACAGCGTTTGACGCTGCTGCTGGGTCGCACCTGGACGGTGTGTCCGCTATTGATCGTTATGCTATCGCTGCCGACATTCGCCGGCGCGTTCTGGGCGATGAAGGGACTGGCGCCGACCAGGCCGGCATTGGCCGGCGCCGCGGCCGGCCTGCTCGCCGGCGCCGTGGCGACGGCGGTATATGCGCTGCACTGCCCCGAGATGACGTCGCCCTTCCTGGCGACCTGGTATCTGCTGGGCATGGCACTCCCGACCGCCGCCGGGGCGCTGCTCGGCACGCGCCTGCTGCGCTGGTAGCCAGCCGGCCAGACGCCAAATCCGGTTGTCTGACAATCCAGGCCTGAAATTGGGCCGAACCGCACTGGTAGTCGAGGAGGCCTTTTGTTTTAAGTCTGACAGTTAGAAGGGGCTGGCCGAATTTGAACCGTGCGATAAGTGGCAGCTCAGGACATCATGCTGGGCCGTAGAGGGCTAGGCGATCAGCGTTTTCGATCAAACAGATGCAGCCGAAATCAGGATGCCGGAGCCGTCGCAGGCCCAAGGCGGCGGCTCCGGCACGGGTTGCGTTGGCAGAGTTGAGGAAAGATCGCACGCTGGCACCGCTTTGCATGGCCTTTGAATTGCATCCGAACCCGATCGGCGAATGGACGCGGCAACTATTGGCACAGGCTGCTGAAGTGTTTGGCGGCATGCCGACCGAACCGCCTGTTGAGCTGGCCCCGTTGCATGGCAAGATCGGTCAATGGGCCCTGGCGAAAGATTTACTAGACCCCGCGCTCAACACAGAGGGATGGCCGAGCGCAAGGCCATGATTGTCCGGAATCATACCCCCGTCTCGCATCGATACCCGCTGCTTGGGCTGGCGTGTTCGAGCGTGTATACACGCCACGAGGTCTCGCCGGAGGACCGGGCCCTGGGGCGTCGGATAGACGAGTTGCACGTCGATGCCGATGCACGCCTGTTGCACGATCTGGCGATCGAACGGCCCAAGCCGTGGGCGCGCGGACATCACCGGCCTGCCAATGCGCCGGGGCTTCCTTGACGATTGATCCCCAACGCGGCTCGGGAAATTGTACAGTTTGTATACGATGGCCTTGGCTGGGTCCGTTGGCCGTCGAAAAGTGATTCACTGAAACTTCTCCGACAATCTTCCGATTCAGGGAACCTGTCAGAGCTGAGCGATCGCCGCGAGCCGGAAGGGAGAGCGAGGACAGTTTTCACGGTTGCGGGGCATGAACCCATGCCACGAGAGATCGGGAAAAGTGGACCGCTGCTTCCGCCAGCGCCGTGGATCAGTGTCGTCTCGGACAGATTCCCATGGATCGTCCCGCAAGGAAAACGGATGTTCAAGCCTGAATGGTGGCAATGGGTGGTCTTCGGACTGCTGCTGATGACCGCGGAAATGCTCCTTCCCGCGTTGTTGTTGATCTGGATTGGCCTGGCGGCGGCCGTTGTGGGTCTCGTTCTGCTGGCCTGGCCCGAACTGGCGCTTGCCAGTCAAATTTTCATTTGGGCCGGTTTATCGGTGGCGTTGCTGGTGTTCTGGTTCCGTTTTCTCAAACCGCGAACGGTGTCCACCGTCGGGAGTTCGGCGGCAAGCGTCGTCGGCGAGGTCGGGGTGCTGGTTAACGAACTGACTCCACACAACCGTGGGCAGGTCCGCTTCCAGAAACCGTTGCTTGGTGCCGATTGCTGGGAATGCTATGCTGATTCAATGATCGAAGCCGGCGAAAGAGTGCGTGTCGTCGCCATCGAAGGAAATTACGTCAAAGTGGAGAAAGTCCGATGATCGGCATGACCATTCTTTCCGTCGCCCTGCTGATATTCGTCATCGTCACCATCGCTTATGGGGTGCGTATCGTTCCGCAGGGCGAAGAATGGATCGTTCAGCGGCTCGGCAAATACCGCACCACCCTGCTCCCTGGTCTGCGGTTCATCATTCCGTATATCGATACCGTCGCCTACAAGGTGACCACCAAGGACATCATCCTCGACGTGCATGAGCAGGAGGTGATCACTCGCGACAACGCGGTGATCGTGGTCAATGCGGTTGCTTTCATCAAGGTCACCGACCCGGTGAAGGCGGTGTATGGTGTCCAGGATTATTCCGAAGCGATCCGCAACATGATCATGACCACCCTGCGCTCGATCGTCGGCGAAATGGAACTCGATCAGGCCTTGTCGTCACGAGACATGATCAAGGCCCGCCTGAAGGCCGGCGTCGCCGAAGAGGCGCTCGATTGGGGATTGACCGTCAAATCGGTGGAAATCCAGGATATCAAACCGTCGGCATCAATGCAGCGAGCGATGGAAATGCAGGCCTCCGCCGAGCGAGAACGCAAAGCGATGGTCACGCGCGCCGAAGGGGAGAAACAGGCGATGATCCTGACCGCCGAGGCGCGGTTGGAGTCGGCGAAGCGGGATGGCGCCGCTCAGATCACGCTGGCCGAGGCCTCTTCGCAGGCGATCCGCAAGGTGACCGGCGCTTTTGGCGACAACGAGCTGCCGATGCTCTATCTGCTCGGTGAAAAATATATCGCCAGCCTCACCAAACTGGCCGAGTCCAGCAACGCCAAAGTGGTGCTGTTGCCGGCCGACCTGCAGAACTCGTTACGCGGACTATTCCAGCGGATGAACAAACCAGGAGAATGATCCTCACGCCTCGACCCACGACAACGTTCCGGCTACACCCGCCGGTGGCCGCCGGCTTTTCCCGGTCCAGCGCCTCAGCGACCGGTCGGTCGAGCGAGCGAAGACAGTCGAAAGAGACTCAGCCCTCGTGCCGCCAACCAGTGGTCAAACCGCGGGTCTGCGAGGACGAGATATTCACGGACCCGCTGCTCTCCCAGCGGATCGTTGCTGGTCACCGACTTCGCCGGGTGGCACATCAGCAGATCGCCGTCCTGCGCACCGTCTAACCAGCCGCTGAGCAACGCCGCGTATTGCCGCTCGCTGGCGGAAAAATCATAGACGCCGAGCAGCCTGTCGTTCATCGGCCAGCCTTGTGCGCTGGCCCGGCGGCGCAACGCACGCCCACCCAAGGCGGCAATGATCGTCGCCTTGAGATGGTGGCTGAGCGATGCCTTTGTTCCACGTCTGACCCGCGTCGAACGTAGCCAGAGCGCTGCTTTGCGATAACGCCGATTGATCACCTCAAGCAAGGCGTTGCGGATCATCGGCAATTGATGAACATGTTGATGACCGTCGATGAATTGTGGAGGACCGGCAAAGACCTCTTCGAATCGATCGCATTGTCGATCAATGGTCTCGATCAAAATCTGCCGATTGAGCCGGCCGAGGTAGCCGCTGACAATCAGCCGGGGCAAAGGCAAGAAAAATGTTGCAGCGCCAAATGGCTCCGTAAAATTGAGGTGCAGCCCGATATCGACCGGCAGGGACTGCAACCGCTCGGCGTGACTCTTCAGGCAAGGCGCTTCGACTAGGCAGCTCACCGCGCTCAGACGACCGCCGGCCGCCAGATCGAGGATGCCTTGATCGACTCCGGCACTGATCCCGAAATCATCGGCACATATGACGATTCTTTTCAATTCCTTCCCCAGCACGGCACACGCCCTGCGCAACTCTCGCGCATGAGTCAAACGCTACGACAGATCGTTCTGTTCATCGCCGTCGGTTGTGCCGCGGCACTCACCCATTGGCTGACCGCGATAAGCGGCGTCGCGGTCTGGCAGATGCCACCGTTGCTGGCCAATGTCGTCGGTTGGCTGGTCGCTTTCGTGGTGTCGTTCGCCGGCCACTACCGGCTGACCTTTCGAAATCAGGCAAACTCCCTATCGCTTGCTTGTCGTCGGTTTTTCATCGTATCGAGCATCGGTTTTGCGATCAACGAGTTGTCGTACGCCTACCTGCTACAGACGACAACGATTGCTTACGATACGCTGCTGGCGATCATCCTGCTGACGATCGCTGTGTTGACCTTTCTTCTCAGCCGTTGGTGGGCTTTTCGGAACAGGGCGCCAGCGCGTTGAGGTCGGCCGGCGTCAGCCGCCACAAGCTGTATTTGCCGACCGTATGAACCATCGCTTGCCGGGGCAACCAGGGGGCCGCCGACCGGTTTTCGGTCCGCCCCCAGACCCATACGGCGCCAGTAGCGCCACGGCACAGCCGGACCGGCACCTGTTCGGGAAGCAGCAAGTGATCGGCACGCGTTTCGAGATCGAATTTCCCGGCATCCGCCAACTCCTTACGCCAGTTGTCGTGTTGATCGATCTGCGGATCGTTCCAGTCGCCCAACACCCAAGGCGGGTGGCGCAGATGGAGATAGAACGGCAAATCGTAGGGATAACCGTCGATCAACAACAACTGATCCGACTCCTGCAATACGTTGGCAGTCACTTGCGCCAACGATCGGGTCGACGCGCGATCCGAGAGCGCCACGAAGGCGATCAACGCCACACAACACGGCATGGCCAGGGCCAAAGTCAGCGAATAGCCACGTCGGGCGGCCGGCGGGTTGTTTTGCAGCCAGGAAAAAAAGCTCTCGCCGATCAGAAAAGCGAAAGGCGGCATCGCCGGAAGAATGTAACCGATCAGTTTCGAACTCGGCAGCGAAAAGAAGAGGATGATCAATGCCAACCAGATGACCATCAAACTGCGCACGCCCTCACCATTTTGCTCGGCCGGGGCGCCTCTTCTGATCAGCGGCGGCAGACAGCGCAAAATCCACGGTGACCACGGCAAGGCGCAGACCAGGATCACCGGCAGGTAAAACCAGCCAGGAAACTGATTATTGAAACCGGTTTCGGCAAAGCGGCGGAAATGCTGATAAACGAAAAAATAATCAAAAAAACCTGGATAGCGTTGCTGCATCGAAAAAAACCACGGCGCGGCGATAGCCAGAAATACGGCTGTTCCGGGCAGCGACAACAGGAGCCGGATAGCGCGCCATTGCCTGCGCCAGGCCAGCCACAGGATGATCACCCCACCTGGAAGGACCAGTCCGATCAATCCCTTGGCCAGCACGCCGAAGGCGGCCAAGGCATAGGTTCTGAGCAACGCCGCCCGATATGGACGCCGATCCTGCAAACGAAAAACCGTATCGGCCGCGGAAAGAATGCATGCCGAAATCAGGCCGGCAACCAACATGTCGAGATTGGCGAACTGAGCGCCGGCGAAGTAAATCGGCTGCGTCACCAGACAACCGACCACCAACGCGGCGACCAAGGGATTTCGGTAACGTCGGACGAAGAAGTACATCCCCACCGCCGCCAGGATGCCCCCACTGATCGGCGCCATCCGCGCGGCCCATTCGTGCGCCCCGAAAATCTCGAGGCTGAGAGCGGTCAGCCAGTAGAAAAGCGGCGGTTTATGGAAAAACGGCATCCCGTCCAACCGGGGAACCCACCAATCCCCCGAAGTGATCATTTCCCAGGCAATACCGACGTAGCGGCCTTCGTCAGGCAGCATCAACGGTCGCCAGCCGATGGTGGCCACTAACCAAACGCTGACCCAGAACAGCAGGGCCCCGCCGCCGCCGACCAACAGCCGATGAGCGATTCGCGCCGGCAGCGAGCTCGCGTTCAAGCCTGCCTACCCGGCAAGGGTTGCCCCAAACGGGTTTTGACCACGTATAGCGGGCGCGCCTTCACCTCATCAAAAATACGCGCCAGATAAGCGCCGATGATCCCCAGAGCGATCAAGTTCAAACCGGAAAAAAAGAACATCGCGGTAACGATCGTCGTCCACCCCGAAATATGATGGCCGTTCAACAGGTAATCGAGAACCAGAAAACTGCCATAGCCGAAGGAAATCAGCGCCAACAAAATCCCCAGTACACTGAAAGCGCGCAAGGGCCAGGTCGAGAAGGCGGTGATCCCGTCAAGCCCGAAACGCAGTAATTTGAGGAGATTGAAATTGGTTTTGCCGTAAATCCGGTCGGCCGGTTGATAGACCATGGGTTCGGCACTGAATCCCACCCAGGCGTACAGCCCTTTCATGAACCGGGTCCGCTCAGGCAGGCGGATCAGCGCATCGACAACCCGGCGATCCATCAGCCGGAAATCCCCCGCATTTCGGGGAATGGCCACCCGGCTGTCTTGTCCGACGATACGGTAGAAAATCGATGCGCCAATGCGGATCAGCCATGGCTCCTGACGACGATTCATCTTCACCGCGTAGACGGTATCGATTCCGGCACGCCACCGATCGATCATTTTCGGGATCAACTCGAGCGGATGCTGCAGGTCGGCGTCCAGACAGACGACAATTTGTCCGTTCGACGCTTCGAGACCGGCACTGAGCGCGGCTTCCTTGCCGAAGTTTCGCGACAACTGCAAATAGCAAACACCCGGCTGATCGCTCATTTGCGCCATCATTTCCGGCGTCTGGTCGGTGCTGCCGTCATCGACGACGATAATCTCCCAAGCGCCGCCGATCTGCCCAAGCAATGCGCTCAGGCGGGGCAGAAGCAGGCCGAGATTACGCTGTTCGTTGAGCGCGGGAATGACACAACTGATGCTCGGCCGTTGATCGCGGCTTCCCCGTAGAGCGACCAACGGACGGTCACTGATAACTCGCGCAATCTCGTTATCAGGGAGCAACAAACATCAACCCCCAGGCAAGGAATGAGCGAAAAACAGATCCCGCATTGTCAGGGGCTTCCGGATACGGTTGGAACAAAACTCTGCTGGCGAATCAATCGGTAAAACCACGACCTTGGCTCAATGGCGAGTGACTTTCGGCTAGCGAAGCAGGATCCGCAGCCCATCGGGCTATTGTTACAGCGGCCTGGTGGAGAACATTCAAGATCACAGCCAAGGCGGCCTGCTGCATAAACATTGATCAGCGAACGCTTATTTTAGCGAAAACCTGCCTGCCACACCAGTGACTCCTGGTCTTCTCGGCCTTATGTAGTACAGGTTGCCTGACACCCCGTTGCTTGGTCCCGGCTTCATCGGCAAACCACCATGCCGTGGCACTGTCCGTCATTGGAGACGTATAGCGCACATTCCCTGACGGTCGAGCCTGCAGCGTCTCGTCGGTGGCTCGCTGACAGTGACCGCTTTGTCCCTGTAAACAACGCCGATCAAGACCACCTAAGCATCGGTCGCGTCCAATTCCGCGGTTACCGCCGGAGGCAGGCGGGCGAAGGTCGCCTTCACCCGGAAAATGTGTCGCCGGCTCAAATTCTGCGGCGCGATCGACAGTCAGCTCGCCACATCTGCAACAGGACAGCGCATGCCGACGCTGTACATTCTGAAAGGCGCTAGAACGCTCGACGAGCTGTGCGGCTATTACCACGGCACTTGTATCCCCTTGCAGGTGGTGTATCCCAATGCGCAGATTCCCGGCTTGCAAATGACCCTTGCGCGACCTCGATCCGGCGAAGCACCTGGCATGGGGTCGGACGCTGGCACCGCTGCGTGATTCAAGCGTGCTGATCATCGGTGGCGGCATGAGTTTTCACAAAATGCACGGTTACGGCGATCTCGCAAACGTTTGACGACTGACTGAGCGAGACGAGCGCCCTCCCCGAGGCACAGCGTACGCTGCGCCGCGCCAACTGGGCGACAGCCAGCCGAAATCAGGCCGTCTGTCTTGCCCGCTTCGCGCCGATGAACACCTGCTGCCGTTGCACCTGGTAACTGGCGCCAGCCATGTCGGCACCAGTCAACGAGCGTTTGCTGACACCGTGATGGACGCCTTGATTTCTGCTTTTCGATTTGACTGATCCCTGACTCCGTGCTCAAAATCTCCCCGGCGCATCAGACATGAATTTCAGCCTGAAGACCCATTGCCGGGACCGTCTTGCAGAGAACAACGCACATACACCATTGATGACATAACCTGTTCGAAGCATTGGTCAGAAAAAGTAGAGAAACCAGGAGATGCACCCCCGAGCCTGGCAGTGCGTGAAGGGGACCATTGCCTCTCGTGTCAGGTTATCATCAGCCTGCTTGTGTTCTTATAAGCACCAGGACATGGGCTGCGACAGGCATGCGAATCATCGAGCCGATGGACCGGATGATTCGTCATTGCCGACGTTTGGAAGAGGAAAGGCATCAGGACGATCATTGTTCTGAGGCTTGGTCAAACATTGCGTCGCCGACCACATAGAAAGGGACGATCATGAATCATCGCTGGTTTATTCTTTTTTCGTCGGTTTTTGCGATTCCGCATGCGGTAGCCCAGGAAACAGTCGGACTCAAACTTTCCGACTTGAACGCGCAAGGGGCCATTCAACTCACCAAGGAGCAATTGCAAACGCTTTTGCCTGGGGCGAAAGTAGTCAGCTTGACGCCAACTGGCAGCACGCGTCGGTGGGGAAACGATGCGGATGGGACGTTCATTGCCTCTAGCGATGCACGGGGTTCTTTTGGGAGAAAGGCTTCCACGGCGCCAGGCACCTGGTTCCTTGGCGACAACGCAAGCTATTGCGTGCAGATCGAGTGGAAGAGTCATACTGAGCAATGGTGCCGCTATATTTTCAAGGCAGGAGACAAGTATTTCGGAGTTCGATCGGTTTCTGATCTGTCCTCGCAAGCCCACGAGCTGTTATTTGAGCGCTGAGCTTGCCAAGGCAAGGCGCAAGGAGCCAGAGCGCGAGTATTTGATGCTTTCCTCGTTAATCCCGTCTTCATCCTGAAAGTTGGTCGGGAAGAATTTCGCCACCCCGCGCTGCCGCGGCTCTTCAGCTGCCTTCCAAGGGTAGCAAACGCAGCCGCTCCGGTTTCCAGTCTCCTCGCATGACCTGCGCGACTCAATGAGTCGATTTCAGGGCCAGGTCGATGAACATCCGGCTCGTCGTAGCCCATTCGATCAATCGGCCAGGCTTCGGGTTTTCGATCGACATCTGCTAGAATCCCATCATCAATCAAGCCGAATCCAGTATTCATCATCAAGCCTTATTCTATTTCCGGGGGTGACATGGAGGTCAAAGAGGTTTTACAGATCAAAGATCCACGGCTGTTCGCCGTACAGCCCAACTCGCCCCTGTCAAAGGCGGTGATCATGATGACCGAGCACGACATCGGCTCGGTCATCGTCATGGAAGATGGCAAATTGGCCGGGATGCTGACTTTCCGCGAAGTGTTTGTCCTGCTGGCCAAGCGACAGACTGAAGGCCGGGTCGGCCCGACTCCACCGATCGCCGAAATCCTGGTCAGCGAAGCGATGGATGCCAATCCGCCAACCAGCGACCCGGATATGGACGTCGACGAGTTACGGCGGATGATGGTGGACACCCATACCCGCTATGTGCCGGTGATGGAGGGAGAGACCGTCGTCGGACTTGTTTCCTTCCACGACGTCGCCAAAGCGGTGCTCGAAGAGCGCAACATGGAGAATAAGTTGCTGAAAGCCTACATCAAGGACTGGCCGTCGCCTTGAACGCCCGCTTCTCCGCCAAAGGCCGCACGGCACGCGGCCTTTGAATCAACGACAAAATTTGCTGTAGATTCTCTTCGGTCCGTTCAATGACCAAGGGCTTTGCAGCCGGCGAAGGCAGTCACCTGGTTGCCCTCGCCGATAGGAACGGAAAACGTTCACGACAGAAACGCTACGCTACTCCCCGCCTCGTCACCTAAACCACACCGACCCTTCGCCCCCGCAACCGTGGAGAGTACCCCTCATAGGGCTCCACCACAGGGCTCGTCTCATCGCCGCAAAATCCGCTGCAAACACTGCGTCACAACCCTGGGATCAATCCCGCTGATCCCAGGACCACGATTCGTCACGGGTTCACTCGAAATCGGGATGCAACGGACAGGCACAGAACAGATTGCGGTCGCCGTAAACATCGTCCACCCGATTGACGCTTGGCCAGAACTTGTTTTCCGCGACGTAGGACAAAGGAAATACCGCCTCCTGACGACTGTAGGGCCGGGTCCATTGCGGGTCGACCAGATCCCTCTGCGTATGCGGGGCGTTTTTGAGCGGATTGTCGTCGGCCGGCCAGTCGCCGTTTTCGATACGGGCGATTTCGCCGCGGATGCTGATCATCGCGGCGACAAAACGGTCCAGTTCGCTTTTCGACTCCGATTCGGTCGGCTCGACCATCATCGTTCCGGCAACCGGAAAGCTGACGGTCGGCGCGTGGAAGCCGTAATCCATCAGACGCTTGGCGATGTCGATCTCGGTCACGCCGGTGACGGCCTTGAGCGGGCGGATGTCGAGGATGCATTCGTGCGCCACACGGCCGTACCTGCCGGTATATAGCACCGGGTAATGCTCCTTCAATCGTTCGGCGACATAGTTGGCGTTGAGGATGGCGATCGACGTGGCACGCGCCAGCCCCGTGCCGCCCATCATCGCGATATACATCCAGGAAATCGGCAGAATCGACGCGGATCCCCAGGGCGACGCGGCGACCGCGCCCTGCCCGAGGTGCGGGCCGTCGACCGGCTGGACACGGTGGTTGGCCATGAACGGCGCCAGATGCGCCTTCAAGCCGATCGGCCCCATTCCCGGACCGCCACCGCCGTGCGGAATGCAGAAGGTCTTGTGCAGGTTCATGTGACTGACGTCGGCGCCGATCCGCGCCGGCGAGGTCAGTCCGACTTGCGCATTGAGGTTGGCGCCGTCCATGTACACCTGCCCGCCGCGGGCATGGACGATCTCGCAGACCTCTTTGACCGCTTCTTCGAAGACGCCGTGCGTCGAGGGGTAGGTCAGCATCAGGCAGGAGAGTTGCCCGGCATGGCGGTCGGCCTTGGCGGTCAGGTCGGCAAGATCGATGTTGCCCGCATCGTCGCAATCGACTACCACCACTTGCATGCCGCACATCTGCGCGGTCGCCGGATTGGTGCCGTGCGCCGAGCGGGGAATCAGACACACCGTCCGTTGCGTATCGCCACGACTGGCGTGGTAGCGGGCGATGGCGACCAGTCCAGCGTATTCGCCTTGCGCTCCGGAATTGGGCTGCAGGCAAATGGCGTCGAAACCGGTGATCGTTTTTAGCCAGTTTTCCAGTTGATGGATCATTTCGAGATAACCCGCCACCTGATCCAGGGGAACGAACGGATGGATGTCGGCGAACTCCGGCCAACTGACCGGAATCATTTCGCTGGTCGCGTTGAGCTTCATGGTGCACGAACCGAGCGAAATCATCGAATGGTCGAGCGCCAGATCCCGGTTCTGCAATTTCTTCAGATAACGCAGCATCTGGTGTTCGGTGTGGTGGCTGTTGAACACCGGATGAGCAAGGATGGCATCCTGGCGCAGCAAGGCTTCCGGCAGAGTCGGATCAGCGTGCTGCAGTTGCGTGTCCAGCGGTTGCAAATCGACCGTGACCCCGGTAATCAGTTTCAGCAGCTGGGTGATGTCGTGGCGAGTGGTCCTCTCGTTGACCGCGATCGCCAGGATGCCGGGTGCGACCTGGCGAAGATTGTAGCCGGCTTCGCGGGCGGTCTTGAAGACTGGTAGGGCGTGACTGCCGAGGTCGACACGCAAGGTATCGAAAAAATGCTCGGTTTTGACCACGATACCGGCGCGGCGCAGTCCTTCGGCAAGCAGGGCGGCGAGCCGGTGGATGCGCCGGGCAATCGACCGCAAGCCGTCCGGCCCGTGATAGACCGCGTACATGCCGGCGATGTTGGCGAGCAACACCTGCGAGGTACAGATGTTCGAATTGGCCTTTTCGCGGCGGATGTGCTGTTCGCGGGTCTGCAAGGCCATGCGCAGCGCTCTTTTGCCACGCGCGTCTACGGATACACCGATGATCCGTCCGGCGACGGCGCGTTTGTGGGCATCGCGGGTGGCGAAATAGGCGGCGTGCGGACCGCCGAAACCGAGTGGAATGCCGAAACGCTGCGCCGAACCAAGGGCAATGTCGGCGCCCATTTCGCCGGGCGAACGCAGGAGCACCAGGGCCATCAAATCGGCGGCAACGGCTACGATGCCGCCTCGTGCTTGGACCGCGGCGATGGCCGTGCTCAGATCGCTCACTTCGCCGTGGTCGTTCGGATACTGGAACAGGGCACCGAACAACTCGTACTGCGCCGCTTGTTGCGGGCTGCCAAAGACCAGTTCAAAGCCGAAAAATCCGGCGCGGGTGTTCAGCACGTCGATCGTTTGCGGAAAGCACGCTTCATCGACGAAAAAAATGTTCGAGCGCGACTTGCTGACCCGACGGGTCATGCTCATCGCCTCGGCGGCGGCGGTGGCTTCGTCGAGCAATGACGCATTGGCCAGCTCGAGTCCGGTCAGATCGATGACCATCTGCTGGTAATTGAGCAACGCTTCCAGGCGGCCCTGGGCGATTTCGGCCTGATAGGGGGTATAAGCGGTGTACCAGCCTGGATTTTCCAGCACGTTGCGCTGGATGACGGCGGGCATCAGGGTGTCGGCGTAACCCATGCCGATCATCGTATGCAGCACCTGATTGCGCCTGGCGATCGACCGCAACTCGGCCAAGGCGTCGTTTTCGGGACGTGGTCCGGGCAGAGCCAGCGGCGAGTCCAACCGGATTGTCGTCGGGATGGTCTGCTCGACCAGTTGTTCGAGGCTGCTGGTGCCGATGCGGGCCAGCATGGCGGCGATTTCGTCCGGGTTCGGGCCGATGTGCCGAGCGATGAAATCGTCGCGCCGTTCCAGCGCGGCAAGAGACAAATCGGAAGAGGCGGCATCCATGGTGCGATTTTCCTGGGGAAACGGTCGGAGCGGACGCCTACGCGGCGTCGACGATTTTCTGGTACCCGGCGGCGTCAAGCAAACTGCTCAGATCAACCCCGCCGGCGACTTGAATGCGGAACAGCCACGCTTCATAAGGCTGCTGATTGACCAGTTCAGGTGAATCGACCACCTCCTGATTGATGGCAGTGACCGTTCCGTCGACCGGCGCGTAAACGTCAGCGGCGGCTTTCACCGATTCGACAACCGCCGCTTCCTGACCGGCGGTGTATTCGTTGCCAATCGATGGCAACTCGATGAACACCAGATCACCAAGCAATTCCTGGGCATGATCGGTGATGCCGACGGTTACCGTGCCGTCTTTTTCGTCACGAATCCATTCGTGACTTTTGGTGTACTGCAAGTCGCTGGGAATGCTCATCTTCGGCTTACTCCTCTGGAAAAATCGACAACGAAGAAAAATCAAACGAGAGCTTTGCCGTGACGAACGAAACACGGCTTGACCACGCGGGCCGGCAAAGGTTTGTCGCGAATGGTGACCTGCACGATATCGCCAATTGCGCTGGCCAGCGGCAGGCGCGCCAGGGCGATCGACTGTTGCAGGGTCGGTGAGAAGGTGCCGCTGGTAATCTCGCCGACCCCGGTGTTGGTCGATACCTGTTGGTGTGCCCGCAGCACGCCGCGTTCGAGTAGGATCAGACCGAGAAACTGCTGTCGTTGTGGTTGATTCAGCAGAGCGCTTTTGCCGACGAAATCCCGGGGCGACTTCAGGTCGACCGTCCACGCCAGACCGGCGTCGAAGGGCGATACCGATTCGTCCATGTCCTGACCGTAGAGATTCATGCCGGCTTCCAGGCGCAGCGTGTCGCGAGCTCCCAGACCGCAGGGTCGTACGCCGGCGCCCACCAGTGCCCGCCACAGATCGACGGCGCGCCCGGCCGGCAGGGTGATTTCATAGCCGTCTTCGCCGGTATAACCGGTGGTGGCAATGAAAAGCTCGCCGATCTCGGCTGCGAAAAAAGGTTTCAGCGCGGCGCAGGCGTTGCGACAATCGGGCAAGGCCTGCCAGACGCGTTCCCGCGCCGTCGGTCCCTGAACGGCAATCATCGCCAGCGGAGCGTTGCCCTCGCGACGCGGCGTGAGTTCCGCCGTCATCCGCCAGTCCAACAGACAGGTCGCCATCCATTGCAGATCCTTGCTGGCGGTACCGGCATTGACCACCAGCCGATACCTCTCCTCGTCCAGGAAATAGACGATCAGGTCGTCGATCACCCCGCCACTGTCATTGAGCATGACGCTGTAAAAGGCTTTACCGCGTGTCTTCAACTTGTCGATGTCATTGGCCAGCAGCCGGCGCAGGAACGCTTTGGCATCGGCTCCGCGCAGATCGATGGTGCACATGTGCGACACGTCGAACAAGCCGGCGTCGCGCCGAACCGCGTGGTGTTCCTCGATCTGTGATCCGTAATGCAGCGGCATATCCCAACCGCCAAAGTCGACCATTTTCGCCCCGCTTTGCCGGTGTGTTTCATTGAGGATGGTTTTTTGCATCTTTCGACGACCTCGGAGCGCCGTTATGAAATGAGGGTGACAGAACGGAAAAAGGCGAAACTCTGCCGAGTTCCGCCCCCCTGTCCTTCTACCTGAGAGATTTACCGGTCGGCGGTTAGCGGACCGTTTGCCCCATCGGTGGGCGCCACGCAGCCATTCACGTGCGCCGCTCTCCAGAGTTCATTGCACGAACGGTCCTTTTGCCTGAGCGTTTCCGGGTGGTTTGCGCCTTCGGCGGTGGTGGAACCACACTCTCCCATCCGCCATTGCACTATAACGCCTTGAAACCGCCAATAGCAAGGCGAAGGTTCGGGCATTGACAGATGAACAACCTACGCCTGCCCCATTGCGGCTTCCGAGCAGTCGAGCCGAAGGATGGCGAAGTCTTGCCGCACGTCTGGCAAAGCGAGTTGCGCGGCAAGCAATCTCGAAAAAGTCTCGACGATGTCTGGAATGAAAAGAGCGATTTGACTCATGACCCCAATCGGACGGGTCAGACACTCGGGATCAAAAGAGCGATCCCGTTCGACTCCATCAAGCCGGTCCTCGGCTGAGCATCCCATACTTTACAATGAGGCCATCACCGGCCGGAGCAGCGCCTGCCCAGGCATTCAGCGCTTGCTCACCACTACTGGCCAGCCCAAATCCAGGATGATAATGACCGAATGACCGCCATGGGCCACTGCACAGTTCTGCGCGATGCCGTGCCACTTGACGGCGTTCGGCGCGCGCTGATCATCAAATTGCGGCATCACGGCGACGTGCTGCTCAGTTCGCCGGTTTTTACGGTACTCAAGGCGAATGTGCCGCAGGCCGAAATCGACGCCCTGGTCTATGCCGATACGGCCGAGATGCTGACCTTGCATCCGGCCATCGCGCAGGTGCATACCATCGACCGCAAGTGGAAGCAACTCGGGACGATCGGCCAGATCAAGGTTGAGTTGGCGCTATACAACGCGCTGAAGGCGCGGGGTTACGATCTGATTATTCACCTCACCGAGCATTGGCGCGGCGCTTGGTTGTGCCGGCTGCTCAAGCCGCGCTGGTCGGTCGGCCCGGCGGTGCGCGGGCGGAGCAAGCGCTGGAAACAGAGCTTCTCGCACGTCCAGACCATGCACAACCCCCTGCGTCACATGGTGGAGACCAACCTTGATGCCCTGCGCCGGCTTGGTATCCAGCCGGAACCGGGCGAGCGGCGCCTGACGCTGGTGCCGGGAGCGGCGGCCGAGGCGGCGGTGGCGGCGCATCTGGCCGGTTTTGGCCTGCGCGGCAAGGCGTTCGTCCATGTGCATCCGGCCTCGCGCTGGTTCTTCAAGTGCTGGCCGGTCGGGCGCATGGCCTCGCTGATCGAGCGTCTGCAGGCGGCGGGTCACACGGTGGTGCTGACGGCGGCGCCAAGCAACGACGAAAAGCAGATGCTGGAAGCCATCCAGGAGCGGCTGGCCAAGCCGGCATTCAGCCTGTCCGGCCAGTTGTCGCTGAAGGAACTGGCGGCGCTGACGCGCTCCGCCAAGCTGTTCATCGGCGTTGATTCAGCGCCGATGCATATCGCGGCGGCGTTGGGCACGCCAACCGTGGCGCTGTTCGGTCCTTCAGGCGACAAGCAGTGGGGGCCCTGGACCGCGAGGGCGCGCGTCGTGGTCAGCCAGACCCATCCGTGCCGACCTTGTGGCCAAGACGGTTGTGGCGGCGGCAAGATCAGCGACTGTCTGACTTCGCTGTCCGTCGACGACGTCTGGGCCGCGGTGCTTGACCTGCTCGAACGCTGACGATCCGGTGAAAATCGCCATCGTCAGACAACGTTACAACCCGTTCGGCGGCGCGGAACGTTTCGTCGAACGGGCGTTGCGCGCGCTACGCGACGAGGGCGCCGAGGTGACGTTGATCACTCGCGACTGGTCCGGCGCCCCCGCCGAGGGCTTCCGGCAAGTCACTTGCAATCCGGCGTATTCCCGATTGCTTGGCGGCCGGACCGCCCGCGACCGCAGTTTTGCGGCCTGTGCCGCGCGCGAAATGGCCCGCGGTGGTTTCGATATCACTCAATCCCACGAACGAATCCCCGGCTGCATGATTTTCCGCGCCGGCGATGGGGTGCATGCCGCGTGGCTCGACCATCGATCGCGGATCATTTCGCTCGCGCAGCGCTTGGCGCAACAAGTGTCGCCCTACCACCGTCACGTCCTGGCCACCGAACAAGCGATGCTGGCGCATCCGGCGTTGAGAACGGTGATCTGCAATTCAGAGCTGGTGGCCGAGGAAATGGTCCGTTATTACCGCCTGCCGCGCAGCAAGCTGACGGTGATCTACAACGGCGTGGACACCACGGTGTTCAACCCTCGCCTGGCGGCCGAACATCGCGCGGCGACCCGCGACGAGCTCGGTCTCAGCGACGACATTCCCCTGCTCCTTTTTGTCGGCAGCGGTTTCGAACGCAAGGGCGTCCCGCAATTGCTGCGGGCCACGGCTGAAATGCGCCGAAAACAAACCCGACTGATCGTCGTCGGCGCCGACCGCAAACGACAAGCTTTGCGCAAACTGGCGACGGAACTCGATATCGACCACCGCGTGCATTTCACGGGTCCGGTTCAGGATGTCCGTCGCTGGTACGGCGCGGCCGACGGCTTCGTCCTGCCGACCTTTTATGATCCGTGTCCGAATGCCGCGCTCGAAGCGCTGGCCTGCGGCTTGCCGATCGTCACCTCGATCAATTGCGGGGCTCGCGAGTGGGTGCGCCCGGACGAAAACGGTTGGGTCGTCGATCCCGCCGATATCGGGCAGCTGAGCGCGCGTCTCGACGACTTGGCCGGGCTGGCCGGCGACCCTGGCCCGCGTGCGGCAGCACGCGCCGTTGCCGAACCGCTGACCCTGGCGGCAATGGCCGAACGTCTGCTGAGCCTTTACCGATCGCTACTCCATAAACAGACGGGGTGAGGGCCAATCACAGCCCGTGCGCCTGGCTGACCATGCAGCGCCCACGACATGACCTGGATAGGCTAGCACTTCAGCCCTCGAGCGCTATCCGGGCATGGCGAAATAAAATCCATTTCAATTTAATTGCTTAACCCCAAAAAGATTGTCGGCGCGAAATGTGGGGCGGTGCTGGATTATAATTCCTCGTTTCGCGAACGATAATGTCCGCCGCCTCCCCTCCAAACAGCCGAAAACTCTATTTTCGTCTGTTGTCCTATGTCAGACCGTACTGGCGCGTGTTGGCGGCCGGTTTGTTCGCGACCTCGTTGGCAGCGGCGACTGAACCACTGTTTCCAGCCCTGCTCAAGCCATTGCTGGATCGCGGTTTTGCTACGGACTCCGCTTACTCGCCGCTGATGGTCGCCGGTATGATCGTCGGCATCTTTCTGATTCGCGGCATCCTGGGATTCTTGGCGTCGTACGCCATGTCGTGGGTACAGAATCGGGTCATCACCGATTTCCGACAGGCGCTGTTCAACAAACTCCTGCAACTGCCGACCCGCTATTTTGACCAACACTCCTCTTCGACCTTGATTTCAAAGGTGACTTTCGATGTCGCCAATATCGCTTCCGCGTCCACCTCGGTCGGCACCGTCCTGATCCGCGACTCGCTTACCCTGGTTGGCTTGCTGGCCTGGCTGTTTTACCTGAACTGGATGCTGACAGTCATCACCTTGCTGGTTGCTCCGGCAATCAGCGTATTCACCCGGATTTTCGCCAAGCGTTTGCGCCAGATGAGCCGGGCGGCTCAGCATGGAATGGCCGAAATGACCGAAACGCTACAAGAAGGTATCGGCTGTCAAAAGATCATCAAGGTTTTCGGCGGCGAACAACAGGAAGAGGATCGCTTCACCCGGGTCAACCATGCGCTGCGCGGCTTCGCGATGCGGCAAGGGGTTGCCGCAGCGGCGACCACGCCAGTGATCCATCTGATTTCTTCGATTGCCGTTGGCATCGTAGTCTATATCGCCATGCGCCAATCGCAGGCTGGCGATACCACCGTCGGCAGCTTCGTGTCCTTCATCACCGCGATGTTGATGTTGCTGGCACCGATCAAGCACCTGGCCAACATCAATGCGCCGCTGCAGACCGGCCTGGCCGCCGCGGAAAGCATTTTTCGAGCCCTGGACGAACCGCCGGAAGTCGATCATGGCACGATCATCCTGCCACCGGTTTCAGGCCATTTGCAGATCGAGAATGTCCGGCTGCGTTACCCAGGCAGCGATCACGATGCCCTGGACGGTCTGACGCTGGACATCGCTCCGGGCCAAACGGTGGCGCTGGTCGGCACCTCCGGTGGGGGAAAGACGACACTGGCCAATTTGATCCCACGTTTCTACAATCCGACGTCTGGTCGCATTCTGCTCGACGGACACGACCTTCAGGACGTCACCCTGGCCAGTCTACGCGCCCAGATCGCCCTCGTTTCCCAAGATATCGTCCTGTTCAACGACACGGTAACCGCCAACATCGCCTACGGCGCTGCACGCACCGCCTCTCGCCAAGAAATCGAAAGCGCCGCCGCCGGCGCGCACGCTCTGGAATTCATCCAAGCCCTGCCCGAGGGTTTCGACACCCAGATTGGCGAAAACGGTTCGCGGCTTTCCGGCGGTCAGCGACAACGGCTTGCGATTGCCCGCGCGATCCTCAAGAATGCGCCGATTTTGATTCTCGACGAAGCCACCTCGGCGCTTGACAATGAATCCGAGCGGCAAGTTCAAGCGGCGCTCGACACGCTGATGCGGAACCGGACCACGCTGGTCATCGCCCACCGCCTGTCAACCATCGAACGGGCCGACCGCATCATCGTGCTGCAGCAAGGGAAAATCGTCGAGTCCGGCACGCATCGCGAACTGATGGACCGCGAAGGGATTTATGCGCAATTGCACAGACTTCAATTTTCGGAACGATCGCCCGCATGAACGCGCGGAACCGCCAACCACTTCGCATCGTACACACCGAAGCCTCCTGCGGTTGGGGTGGACAGGAGATCCGCATTCTCGAAGAAGCGCGTGGCTTGATCGCCCGCGGTCACGACGTCAGCCTGCTTTGCCCACCTGAGGCGCGTATTTTCAGCGAAGCCTCGCGTTTCGGCGTGCCGGCCGACGCCTTGGCCATCGGCCGCAAACGTCCAGCCGGTGTGTTGGCACTACGCCGCTGGGTCGAACAACAGCGGCCCGACGTGATCAACACCCACAGTTCGACTGATAGCTGGCTGGCCGGACTGGCTTGCGCCACCTTGACTCATCCGCCGGCGATCGTTCGTACCCGCCACATTTCGGCGCCGATCGCCGTCAATGCCGCTTCGCGCTGGCTTTACGGCCAATCGGCACGGCATGTCGTCACCACCGGTGAAGCTTTGCGCCAAACCTTGATCGACAAACTCAAACTTCCGCCGGCATGCGTCACCTCGATTCCGACCGGTATCGATACAGAGCGTTTTACCCCGGGCGACAAGCCGGCAGCCCGTCGGGCGCTCGGGCTCGCCGCGGCGGGCCATTACCTGGGCATCGTTGCCACCCTGCGCAGTTGGAAGGGTCATCTGTACTTGCTCGACGCCTTTGCCGCGCTCGACTTGCCGGATTGGCGACTACTGATGGTCGGCGAAGGACCAATGCGTGACAACATCGCCGCCAAGATCGATGAGTTGCGCCTTGGCGACCGTGTTCTGCTGACCGGCCAGCGCAACGACCCGGAACACTGGCTGCGCGCGCTCGACGTGTTCTGCCTGCCCTCCTACGCCAACGAAGGGGTACCGCAAGCGGTGATCCAGGCGATGTTGAGCGGGCTGCCAATCGTCACCACGCCGGTCGGCGCCATTCTCGAAGCGGTGACCGACGGCGAAACGGCGTTGATCGTCAAACCGCGGGATGTCGCCACGCTAGAACAGGCGTTACGCCGGCTGATTGCCGATCCTGCTTTGTCGAATCGCCTTGGCGAGGCCGCCCGTGCCCGCGCAGTCGAACGCTTCTCGCGTGAGCGGATGCTCGACGGCATGGAAACGATTTTCCATTCGGCTGTTCGAGGGAGCCGCGATGAATCCTAATTCCCCCACACCCCCCAATCCCTTGGTCAAGCATTGGCGACGCGCAAAACGTAGCCTCGGACGACGTTGGCGCGAATGGCGCCTGCCTCGCGGATACATCCGTCTGGGCACGCGCTATGGCGGCTGGTGGATCGACGTCAACCTGATTGGCGCGAACGCCCTGTTGATCGATGCCGGTCTTGGCGAGGACATTAGTTTCCCAACCGCTTTCCTGGCGCGATTTGCCGGCAGCCAGGTCATTGGCATCGAGCCGAACCCGCGCAGTCTGGCCTACTATCAAGCTCATCCGCAAATTGGCATGGAAATCCGTGAACAAGCGTTCTGGACCCACGCCGGCGAAACGCTGACCTTCCATCTGCCTCGCCCGCAAGACACGCTGCCCAAGGGCGCCGACGGTGTTTCGGGAAGCTTGGTCGGCACCCACGAATATGTCGTCGGCGGTGAAACGCTCACCGTGCTCACCACCGATCTGGCGACGCTGCTGTCGCAGGCCGGGCGCAGTGAATGCGACGTATTGAAGCTCGACATCGAAGGCGCTGAGTATGCCGTGCTGCACCAGCTCTGTGCCAGCGGCGACATCCGGCGCGCCCGACAGGTGCTGATCGAGTTTCATCATCGCGTCACGCATCACCGTCTCGAAGAAACGCAAGCGGCCACCGAGACCCTGTGCCGGTGCGGCTTTCGCCTGGTCCATACCGAAGGCCGCAACTACATCTTCCGCCGCAAGGACTGACCTTCCGTGAGCTCCTGCTTTCTGGTCATCAATGTTTCGCGCATCGGCGACACGCTGCTCGCCACACCGGCAATCCGCGCCATCGCCACGGCGCGGCCGGGTTGCGTCATTGACGTTCTCAGCCACCCGAACCGCGCCAGCATCTTGCGACATCTGCCCTTTGTCCGACACCTCGGGGAAATCGATAAGACCAGCGCGCCGTTCCGGGGCTGGCTGGGCGGCAAGGTTTATGATGTCGCGTTCGTCTATGGTTTTGACGAACCTCTTGTCGCTTACGCCCTGCGGGTCGCCAGACAAGTCGTTGCCTTTCGTCAGGCGAACGGCAAACTCAACGCCAGACTGCATCGTATCGTCGAACCGCCCGCCTTTCAAAGCGAGCATTCGGTACTGCAATTGCTGCGTTTGCCGGCCGCATTGGACATTCCTGCCGCCGGATTGCGCTTGGCCTACACCGTCACTCCGGCGGAAACCGCCTGGGCACGGCAGACACTGGCGAGCACCTCCCCACCGACCCGCACGCCGTTGATCGGCTTGCAGGTGGCCAGCTTTCCCACCAAAGCCTATCGCGACTGGCCGGTGGAGTCTTTCATGGCGCTTTGCGATCGCATCCGTCTGCGTTGGCCGGAAGCGCACTTCCTGATTTTTGGCGGCAGTGAGGAACGCCGGCGAACGGAAGCGCTCAAGTCGCATCTCGACGCGGCGGCCACGCTGCACGCCGGCCGACTGAGTCTGCGCGAAACAGTCGCATTGATGAACGAGACCGATCTCTACGTTGGCGTCGACACCGGCCCGACGCACTTGATGAGCACGCTCGATATCCCGCTCGTCGGCCTTTATCACGGCTTTTCCCCCAGCCGGCTCATTGGTCCGCTCGAACATCCCTGCGCCTACCTGATCGATCATCCACTCGCCGATCAGAACTGTTCGACCGAGGCCTCGATGGCCGATATCGCTGTCGATCGTGTCTGGCGGACCGTCGAACGGGCGCTCGCCGAGCATCCTCCCAGACTGCGGTGAAATTCGCGCTGGTGATCACCAATCTGCGCGGCGGCGGCGCCGAAAAGGCGATGCTCAAGTTCGCCGCCTTGCTCGCCAAGCGCGGCCACGAAACGCATCTGGTGTTACTCGAGCACTGTGTCGAATACAGCTTACCGGTTGATGTCCGGCTGAGTGTGTTGACCCGTCCGGGGCAAGAGGCCAGCAAGGGTCTGGTCGGCAAATACCGGCTGGCCTGGCGACTGAAGCGCTTGATGACTACGCTGGCCGGAACGCAACCATTCGATTTGATCCTCAGTACCCTGCCCTTTACCGATGAGGTCTGCAAACTGGCCCGCCTGCCGTGTCTGTGGCAAAGGATCGCCAATACGCTGTCGGCGGAAATTGATCGTCTTGCGCAGCGCGATCCGGAAAAGGCCGCGCGACGGCGAGCGAAATACCGCCAGCTCTACGATCGTGGTCGCTTGATTGCCGTATCCGATGGCGTGGCCAACGATCTTGAAGAACTGAAAATCAATGCGTTGCGCATCGAGCGCCTGTATAACCCGTTCGATGTCGAACTCATCCGCAGCGCGGCCAGGGAACCGGCGCCGCTACCAACCGCACCGTATGTCGTTCATGTCGGGCGTTTTTCGCCGCAGAAGCGGCACGAGCTGCTGCTTGCCGCCTGCCGCCAATTGCCGCAAACGCACCAGCTCGTCCTGTTGTGCCACGATCAGCCGGCGTTACGCGCCATGATCGCTCACTACGGTTTGACTGATCGCGTCGTGGTTGCCGGTTTTCAGCCCAATCCCTACCCATGGATCGCCGCCGCCGACCTGCTGGTCCTCTGTTCCGACCATGAGGGCATGCCCAGCGTGCTGGTCGAAGCACTGCTACTCGGCACGCCGGTGGTCAGCACCGATTGTCCGTCGGGACCAGGCGAAATTCTGCAGCATGGCCGATTCGGCCGTCTGGTGCCATGCAACGATGCGCCGGCATTGGCAAGCGCCTTGAGCGAAACCCTCGCCAGTCCAGGTGTGACGGTTCCTTTCGATCCCACGCCGTTCCTGCCCGGCACGGCCGCTGAACGACTTGAGCAATTGGCGCGGGAGACCGACTGAGATGTGCGGCATCCTCGGCCTGATTGATACCCCCTGGCGCGACCATGCTCACGCCGCGCTGGCCGCCTTGGCCAAACGCGGCCCGGATGAGCAGTCGTTGAAAGACTGTGGCCAGGCCACTTTCGGTCACACACGGCTATCGGTCATCGATCTCGCCACCGGCGCACAACCGATGCAGACGCCCGACGGCCGCCATACCCTGGTGTTCAACGGCGAAATTTATAATTTCCGCGAACTACGTCGCGAACTCGAAGCAAAAGGCTTCCTTTTCGTCACCCGTTCCGACAGTGAAGTCCTGCTGCACGGCTACGTGGCATGGGGACGTGAGCTGCTGCCCCGTCTCGACGGCATGTTTGCCTTCGCCATCTGGGATCGCGACACCCGTCGGCTATTCGCCGCGCGCGACCGACTCGGCATCAAGCCATTTTTTTATTCGACCTGCCGCGGCCTGGCCTTCGCTTCGACGCTGGCGCCGTTCTTCCAACTGGTCGATTTTCCCCGGCGCCTGGATTACCTGGCGCTGCGCGACTATCTGGCTTTCCAAACTTGCCTGGCACCGCAAACGATGCTTGCCGACGTCCGCCAGTTGCCGCCCGGCCATTGGCTCAGCTACGACGCCGACCGTCGACAGCTCGACAGCGGTGGCTGGTGGACGATCCCGGCTCCGGCGCACCACTGTCCGCCGCCCGAAGAACTCACGACATCGATCGACATCGCATTGCGCGAGAGCGTACGACGGCAACTCGTCGCCGACGTGCCGCTGGGCGCCTTTCTCTCGGGTGGCATCGATTCGAGCCTGGTCGTTCGTTACATGGCCGAAGCCGGCGCCTCGCCATTGAAAACCTTTTCGATGCGTTTTGCCGAGGAAGAATACGACGAAACCGAGGCGGCGCTGGCTGTCGCCCGGGCTTTCGGCACCGAGCACACCGTGCTCGACGCGCCGTCGATCGATGGCGACATCTTCGTGCGCGCCATTGCCGACCTCGATCAGCCCTTGGCCGATCCGGCCTACGTGATGACCTGGCAATTGTCGCGACAGACACGTCAGCGCGTCACCGTCGCACTTTCCGGCGATGGCGGCGACGAGTTGTTCGCCGGTTACCTGCGTTTTGCCGACGAGGAGGCACGCTTTCCGCAACGCTTTGGACAATCGCTCCTGCGCCGACTGATCGATGCCGGCATGGCACCCGGTGCGCTGACCCGTCGGGCATTGTGGGGACAGGAATTGTTGCTCTACCGGCACGTTGAACTCGGACCCTGGCCGCGTTCGCGAAAAAGCATGGCGGCCTATCTGACCCCCGCGGCACTACACGCCGCGCAACCCGCGAATACCCTTGAACGCTGGCGGCAACTGGCGACCCGCTTCGGCACCGGAATGGACACCGCCAGTCTGCTGCGCGCCGACTTATGGTCTTACCTGTCGGAAAATTGTCTGCACAAGACCGATCGCGCCAGCATGGCGCACAGCCTCGAAATCCGGGTGCCGCTGCTCGGTCAGCCGGTACTCGATGCCGTACAGCATTTGCCCGTCGCGGCGCACTATGATGCCGGCGGCGGCAAGGCCATCCTGCGCCGTATTGCCCGCCGCAGCTTGCCGAAGGCGGTATGGAACCGCGAAAAACACGGCTTCTCGGTTCCGCTGCAGACCTATTTCAATGAGGCATGGCAGGGACCCTGCTCGACCGTCATCGCTGATTGCGCACGCATCGCGCCGTTTCTCGATGCCGCCGCCGTCTCCCGGTTGTGGCGACAGGCCAAGGAAGGGAAGGCTTCACGGCGCTTGGCCTACACCATGGTGATCCTGCTGCTGTGGCTGGACGGCAAGTCATTCACTGACCACTGATCGGTCTTGGAGGAAATTCCATTGAAGATCAAATGCTTTGACCACATCGTTCTCACGGTCGACCACATCGCGACCACTTGCGCCTTTTACGAGAAAGTCTTGGGCATGCAGGTCGTAACGTTCGCGGGAAATCGCCAAGCGCTGGTCTTCGGGCGTCAGAAAATCAACCTGCATCAACGCGGCAACGAGTTCGAACCTAAAGCCCACGCGCCAACGCCAGGTTCTGCCGACATCTGTTTGATTGCTGACACTCCGGTTGAGGAGATTATTGCTCATCTCAAAAGTTGCGCAATAGCCGTGCTGGAAGGCCCCGTGCCAAGAACCGGAGCCCAAGGACCCATCGTTTCGGTCTACTTCCGTGATCCTGACCACAACCTCATCGAAGTCGCCAATTATGCGGAGGCCTAAGCGAACATTCTGGCCCGCCCTGCCATCGTCCGCGGCTCAGCCTTACAATACGGGGGGAAAATCACCATGCGTTACTGGCAACAAATCGCTTTCTCTTTACGAGCCCGTCTCAGTGGCGGCAGCCGCGTGTCGTCAAACGCCTACCTCAAAGGCGTGAATAACATTCGTATCGGCAGCAAGTGCAAAATCCATGCGGACGCATCGATCGACGCCAGTCGTAGTACGGGCGTCATCCTCGGTGATCAGGTCACACTAAATCGCTTTGCCTATATCCAAGGTGGTGACAATGGCGTCCGTCTCGGCAACCATGTGGAAATCAATAATTTCTCGATTGTCAACGGCACCGGTGGTGTCGATATCGGCGACGATACGCTGATCGGTCCCGGAGTGCGCATCATCTCCTATCAGCACCGCTTCGCCGCGGAAACGACGGTTCGCTCTCAGGCCACCGAGAAAAAACCGATCCGTATTGGTCGAGATTGCTGGATCGGCGCCAATGCGATTGTCCTGGCCGGGATCAGTATCGGTGACGGGGCCATCGTCGGCGCCGGAGCCGTCGTCACACGCGATGTACCGGACAATGCCGTCGTTACCGGAATTCCGGCCACGATCAAGAAATTTCGCCAAGGTTTGACTTCATGAGACTACGCAAAGGCGGGAAAACCGAAAAACGCTTGAACAAGTTGCTGTGGCACTGGCGACGTCCGTTATGGGCGGAAAATCATGGGATCTGGCTGCCTTGTTGTCAGCCAGGCATTTCCTCAGGAATCGCCCGCCAGATTTTTTTCGGGGAATATGAAAGCAAGGAAATCGACATCGTCTCTCAAAAAATCGAAGACGACGACATTGTCGTTGAAGTCGGCTCTGGCCTGGGCTTTCTATCCGCCTATTGCGCGAAACGGATCGGGAGTCAACGGGTCCATTCTTTTGAAGCCAATCCGGCACTCATGCCATTGATCACTGCGACCTATCAAAAAAATTCGGTTTCGCCGGCGATTAACAATGTTTTGCTGGCCCGGGGAGAAGGGAAATGTGATTTTTATGTCGAGGAGGATTTCTGGGCGTCGTCAACTTCGCCACGTAGCGTGGGCGCCATGGCGATCCAAGTCGTACAACATGATCTGAACGAAACATTTTCCCGATTATCCCCCACATTTCTGATCGTCGATATTGAAGGCGGCGAGGGCGATTTTTTTGCTTATGCGGAATTGTCCGGTGTCAGAAAAATATGCCTCGAAACTCATCCGGATGTCCTGGGCAATGATGGCATCAGCAAAATATTTTCTCGTTTGTTCTATCTAGGGTTTTTTCTCGATTTTTCCTGTATTCGAAAAAATGTCTTCTTTTTTTATCGTTCTTGAAGCTCATCGATCATGGTCGCCATTCGTGATCATCTGATCATCAATCATCGCGGCTTCGTCAAACCTGTCAGAAACGCTCTGATAGACATGGGATTATCCATCGTCGACGAAGTCTGGCTGCCTTCGGATGATTTGCTGCGAAAATCGATCGCCTGTCATGTCTGGTTTTATGACTGCCTCCGTTATCCATGGAAAATATTACGGCTGAAACAGCGTTTGCAGCGCCATGGTGTTCCGCTATTTGCCTGGAATCGCGATGCGCCACATTATCTGAATCGCAAAGCGTGGCGATTGGATTTGCTTGACCATTTCAAACTGCTCGATATTTACGCCTCTCATACCTTGGTTGACCGCCGGCGCTTTGCCCCGATTGTGCTCTATCTTCCCAATGCGGCCGACCTAGACATCTATCACCCGGCAGGAAATGTTGAAACGGTTTTTAACCGGTTACGTCATCCCGATAACTACCAATACGATGTTTCATTTTTTGGCAGCATGACCGGAGCGCGCTACAAGGAGGATGAGGATCGAGAACGTTTCTTTTCTGCATTGAGCCAGCGACTGTCCGCTATTGGCATCCGTTTTCTTTTTTGCGAAGCAGAAAGAATGAGTGCTGCGGAGCAGATTCGGCTGATTCAGAATTCCCGGATCAACCTGAATTATGGCGCTCGTTGTGAGTACGGCTCTCCTCTTGCCTCCGGTCTTCCCGAACGATGTTATGGCATTCCGGCATGCGGCGGTTTTTTGTTATGCGACCGCCGCACCCATGCGCGCGACGATTTCACGCCAGGAGAAAACTGGGCGGAATTCGATGGAGTCGACGATTGTGTCGAGAAAATTACCTATTGGCTGGCCCATTTCGATCTGGCGCGCGATTTGGCCGAACGCTGTCATCACCATGTGATGACACATCACACCTATGCCCACCGGGCAAGGACGCTTCACCAGACGCTGCTGGATTGGCACCAGAGCCGGAGAGTGTCGGCGTGACCGCCCCCTTGCTTTCCGTGATTCTGCCGGTCTATAACGTCGCGCCTTATCTCCCCGCTTGCCTCGACAGCCTTGCCGCACAAACATCTCCGATCGATGAATTGATCGCCGTAGATGACGGATCGACCGACGCCTGCCCTGAAATTCTTCAGGCCTATCGCGACAAGCTTCCCAGCATGCGCATCATTCGACAGGAAAACGGGGGACTATCCGCAGCCAGGAATACCGGACTCCGTGCAGCGACAGGGATCTGGCTGGCCTTCGTTGATTCAGATGATTTTGTCGACCCCCGAATGTATGCCCGAATGTTGGCCACGGGGCAGGAAAACGACCTGGATCTGGTCATGTGCAATGCCATGTACCATTTTGAAGGCCGTGAGCGCGACCGGCCGATCTATCCCCAGCTGCGCCGATCCGGAATGGTCACCGGCAAGGATTGGCTGCAGACCCGGCTGACGCATGATCGGATTCTGCATATGGTATGGATGCATCTGTACCGTCGGGATTTCCTGGAAAAAAATGGCTTCACCTTCGTCCCCCGACTGATTCACGAAGATGTGATCTGGACCACCCGGGTTCTGCTTGCCGCGACACGTCTGGCCTATCTTGACGATCCC
>JAEUOJ010000197.1 GCA_016789495.1 Accumulibacter sp.
CCTGGTCGACCATGGCGAAATGCTCGAAGTGCATGCCAATTTCGCGCGCAATGTGATCGTCGGTTTTGCACGTATCAGTGGGGTGGTCGTCGGTCTGGTCGCCAATCAGCCGATGGTCATGGCTGGCGCGCTTGATCTCAACGCGGCCGACAAGGTGGCGCGCTTCGTCCGCACCTGCAACATATTCAACGTACCGGTAGTCACTCTGGTCGACGTCCCGGGCTTTCTGCCGGGGGTCGAACAGGAACGTGGCGGGATCATTCGTCATGGCGCCAAAATGTTATCCGCTTACGGGTCCTGCACCGCGCCGAAGATCACCATCATTCTGCGCAAAGCGTATGGCGGTTCATACCTGGCGATGTGCAGCCAGGAACTCGGTGCCGATATGGTTTTCGCCTGGCCGACGGCCGAGATCGCGGTCATGGGCGCCGAAGCGGCGGTCAAAATCCTCTATCGCAAGGAACTCGATCAGGCCGAAGACCGCCAGGCCAAAGCGGCCGAATTGGCCCAGGATTATCGCGACCGCTTTGCTTCACCGTATGTCTCGGCGAGCAACTTCTATATCACCGATGTCATCGAGCCGCAGGAAACCCGCTGGATGGTCGCCCTGGCCTTGCGCAAGACACTAGACAAACGTGAACTCAGACCCGCGAAAAAACACGGCAACATTCCCATGTAATCGGCAAGACAAGGAAAATACTCAATGATCTCAGCCGCCATTCTGAAAGCGTTGCAGGTTTACGGGATTGCCATTGTCATTTCGGTGATCGTTGCTGTCCTGATCAAACTTCTGGTATCCATTACCGGAAAGCTGGAAAAGGCCAAACCTGCTGACATACCGATCGGCTCGGTCTGCCCGGTCGGCATCGGCGTTCCCGATGAAGATGTAGCCGCGCTATCGGCCGCCATTTTCGCGCTCATCGGTCCGCATCGCATCTTACACATCGGCCAGTCGAGCCACAGTTGGGCCAGCGGCGGACGCGCAGCACTGCATTCTTCCCATTTGCCTGGACCTTCGGGTCGCGGCTCGCGTTAAACCAAAAAAACCACCAAGGAGTAAATGATGCCGAGACAATTCAAAGTGACCGTCAATGGCCGGGAATACGACGTCAGCGTTCTGGAATTGACGTCAGGACAGGCTTCCCCCGTCGCTGCCCCTACGATGAGCGCACCGGTTGCCGGTAGTGCCGCCGTCACCACCGCACCAGCCAGTGCACCGCCCTCCTCCCCTGCCCCCGCTGTCGCCGGTAGTGGCGACGTCGTCGCCGGCATGGGAGGGGTAGTGGTCGAGGTCGACGTCAAAGTCGGCCAAGCGGTCGCCGCCGGCGATCGTTTGCTGGTCATCGAAGCGATGAAAATGAAGACACCGATTATCGCCACCCGCGGCGGCCAAGTGACCCGCGTGTTGGTCGCACCTGGCGACGCAGTCGAAGGGGGTCAACCATTGGTGACCGTCGCCTGAGTTCGCCTGCAGTCGACCGGCTGTGCTGGTCGCCGACCAACCGAGACGCTGACGAATCATTGATTTTGTCTGGCGCGAGGACCAAAACGCATGGAAAGCATTCACTTTCTTGATTTGTTTCAAGGCATTGCCACACTGGCGGCATCCGAACCCAAGATCATGTTCGGGCGAATCTTCCTGATTCTGCTTGGTTTTTTCCTGATCTATCTCGGCTCGAAAAACGTTCTCGAACCGCTGCTGATGATCCCGATGGGACTGGGCATGTCGTCGGTCAACGCCGGCGTGATGTTCCTCGAGGGAGGCAAGATGGGCACGCTGTTCGTCGATCCGCTGATGTCTGATCCGATCGAGCTGATGAACATCATGCAGATCGACTGGCTGCAACCAATCTATACACTGACTTTCAGTAATGGCTTGATCGCCTGTCTAGTGTTCATGGGCATCGGCGTGCTCCTCGACGTCGGCTATGTGATGGCCCGTCCGTTCCAGAGCATGTTCATCGCCTTGTTCGCCGAGTTGGGAACGATTGCCGTCTTTCCGATCGCCGTCGGCCTAGGATTGACCGAACGTGAAGCCGCGGCGGTAGCCACCATCGGCGGCGCCGATGGCCCGATGGTGCTGTTCACTTCGCTCGTACTCGCCAAGCATCTGTTCGTCGCCATTACCGTCGTTGGTTACCTCTATCTCGGCCTGACCTACGGCGCCTATCCTTATTTGATCAAGTGGCTGGTTCCAGAACACATCCGCGCAATCAGCATGGCCGCTGATCGTGGCCCCAAGATCAGTCGTTCGCAAAAACTGATCTTCGCGGTGGTTGCCTGCACCTTGCTGTGCTTGTTGTTCCCAGTGGCCGCCCCCCTGTTCTTTTCATTGTTTGTTGGTGTGGCCGTCAGGGAAAGCGGTATTGATGCTTTCACCAAACTGCTGGGTGAAGTTTTCCTTTATGCCGCCACTTTCTTCCTCGGATTGACGCTGGGGATTCTGTGTGAAGCCAATACCTTGCTCGAGCCTACCGTCTTGAAATTACTGCTGCTGGGAATGCTGGCGTTGACGATTTCCGCTCTTGGCGGCCTGCTCGGCGGCTATATCCTTTATTTCTGGACGGGCGGCAAATACAATCCGATGATCGGCATCGCCGGCGTCAGTTGCGTACCGACCACCGCCAAGGTCGTGCAGAAGATCGCTTCGACGGCCAATCCTGGCGCGATCATCTTGCCGCACGCGCTGGGAGCGAACATCAGCGGCGTGATCACCACCGCGATCATCGCCGCCACTTACGTCGCACTGCTACGCTGAACCGCGCAACCAACCTCAGGCACGCCTCGAGTTGACATCCGTCGCTCGAGGTTTTTTGTTTCGATGCCCATCAAACCAGGCGCGACGATTGTTCATGCCTCTCGATCAGTTTTCGGTTTCCTTGCCCGGCTGTTTGGCGATGTCGGCACCAAAGCCGGATAGCGGAATGCCGTTGAACAAGGTCCGCGCCTGACTCTTGAGTTGATCCTGCATTTGATGGAGCATGTGCCTGCTCTGCTCCATGTAGGTCGTCATCATCGTCTGCATCGCCGGGCCCTGGAAATTCATGAACTGCGACCACAGATCGCTTTGCATCTGACTCGAGCTCTCGCCATAGAGTTGTTGCGCCTGTTCCTGAAGTTTCTTCTGGAAGTCGATGAACGATTTGATGTTGCTTTCCAGATATTTACCGAGCATGCCTTGCATCGCATGCCCGTAGAAGCGGATCATTTGGGCCAATAAGTCGGTGGTGAACAGCGGCATACCGCCGGCTTCTTCCTCAAGAATGATTTGCAGCAGGATGCTTCGGGTTATGTCTTCACCGGTCTTGGCGTCCAGCACGTTGAAGGTTTCACGGTAAAGGACCAAATCCTTCACATCACTCAAGGTGATATAGGCACTCGTTTTAGTGTCGTATAGTCGGCGATTAGGGTATTTTTTGATCAGTCGCGGCTGCTCGGGCATGACCACCGGTTCCTCCTTTGGCAAGTCAATCAGCAAGCGAATCGAAAGTTTCGGAAACGCTTATTGGTGCGGTGCAGCACGATTATACTCCTGCCAAAAAAAAACAGTCGCCGATCGGGCCGATGATTAACGCCAAGGAAAAGGTTTTAATGGTGATACGGATATCCGGGTCCACCTTGCCGGTGTCGACGCGCGCCTGTCTGCTGAACGGTCATCGGAACGAAACACCTTGGCGGGTTGGCAACCCTACCGGGAGTTGATCTAATCGGCGTAGCAAGGTTGTTGATCGGGATCGGCAACGATATGGCGGCCATTGGCAAGGTGGCTCACCTTGCCTCTTGAGCCGGAATCCGCTCCGGAAACAATGAGTCGTGGACAGGCACGAATCGGATAGCGTTCGCAAGTTCCCTCCCTACGTTTGTTTTCCCTGCGAATTCGCTCGTACAGCCAGCAGCACAAAATATCCGTCTTGAAGTAGACGTCGCAGGCTCGTCGTTCGACGAGAGGCCGCAAACGTGCCCTTATCGCCCATGCCCACAAAATTTCACGCCATTTTTTGATCTTCAAGCAGCGCGAACATTCCCGGGATTCAAGCACGACGATGAAGTACTTTCCGTTCAACACAACACCCATCGCAGACGCAAGACCATGAGCAAATTCGGCTTGACCACCACCCTGTCGACAGGGTCTCGAGCCGGGGAATCGTTCGCTTCGACCAACCATCCTTCACTCGCGACTTCAAACAGAAAAGGCGTGCATCCGTTGACGAAAAAAGCCCGGAAAGACAGGCCGATCGGGCCGACATTCCGGGCTGGCGTCAGGAACGTCCGTTCAGCAGAGCTTGACGACGATATCCAGCAAGGTGCTGTTGCAGACGTTCAGACGGTCGCCGGCACCGATCAGCAGACTGTAGATTTCTTTACGACGGAAGATATTGTGGAAATCATTGTCCTGGAAGAGTTCAGCCAGCGCCCGGCGATGCGTACGGGTCAGGTTGCGTTGTGCTTTGTCGGCTTTTTCGGCGTCGCTGCGCCCCATCTTCGGATCGTTGCCCAGGCGGCCATAACCGGCAGCGATGGCTTCGACGCCATCCTTCAGATACACCGACATCTCAAGGCAATGCTTGTCCGGACGCAGGGCCAGCATTTCGCCGTCCATTTCGACGACGATCGAATTGCAGCTGTTGATGATCTCGTCGAGATTGATGATCGCCCGGTGCAGGTCCTCACGATCGATCGGCGTCGAGAATGCTTCGTTGAGCAACGTCAGATTACGGATTTTCAGACGATCGCCTTCATTTTCCGCTTCGCCGATGCGTTTGGCGATGTCGGGGCTGCCTGAGCCCATGTATTCAACCAGCAAGCCGGCGGTCACCGCCACTTGCGCACTTTGTTCGGCAAGCAACGCGAAAAAGTTCGGGACCTTGGGAAAAACCCGCTGAATAATTTTTGCGGTGAAGGAGGTGGGGGCGGTAGTGACGTCCGACATGATCAGGCCTTTCCGAGAAAGAGATTAACGATAGCGAATGTTTGTACGGCAACCAGCGCCGAACCGGGGATGGTGATCAACCAGGTAATGGCGATATCTTTGGCTTTTTTCCAGCGTACGGCTTTCGGCCGTTCCGACGAGCCGATGCCCATGATCGAGGTGGCGACAACGTGGGTGGTCGACACCGGCGCGCCAATGAACGAAGCGGTGAGAATGACGATCGCCGAAGTCAATTGGGAACTGAGCGCATGAATCGGGCGAACGCGGAAGATGGCGAAGCCAAGGGTGCGAACGATCCGCCAGCCGCCGGAAAGAATGCCCAAGGTGATGGCGATCGCGCAGGCCAGCATGACCCAGAAAGGCACGTCGAACTTCGGGATGAAGCCACCGAGCAACAAGGCCAGCGTCAACATGCCCATGCTTTTCTGGGCGTCATTAGCACCGTGCGAGAACGCCAGACCCGCGGCGGTGACGAACTGGGCATAGCGAAGACCGGTGTTCGCCGACGGCTTGGCCGCGTAAAGCATCAATCGCAACAGCCGCAGGATCAGAAAACCGGCCCAGAAGCCGATCAGCGGAGAAACGATCAGACTGGCCAGGACCTTGACGATACCGGTCAACTCGCCGTTCATGAGCTTGGCGAAACCCCAGACCACGTGGTCAGCGCCTGCCGAAACGACCACTGCACCGATCAATCCACCAACCAGTGCATGCGAAGAGGACGACGGAATACCGAAATACCAGGTGGCGAGGTTCCAGACGATGGCCCCCATCAAGCCACTGAGCAGAATGCTCAACGACAGCAGCGGGGCCACGTCACCGAGGGTGACAAACTTGCCGATGGTGTTGGCCACCGCCGTACCGCCGAGCATCGGCCCAAGAAATTCGAAGGTGCCGACAATGATCACCGCCTGAATGGGGGTCATCGCGCGCGAAGCGATGATCGTCGCCACAATGTTGGCGGCATCGTGAAAACCGTTGGTGTAGTCGAAAAACAGCACGATCGCAACGGTCGCGATCGTCAGTATTAGCAAAGTACTCATGAAGCGGCCCTGTCTTGGAGGTCGTGAGTGGAGGAAACGCAGCCGCTGGCGATGTGGCACGGTCGCGCGGCAGGTCTGAAGGAATCCGGCTGGCGGAGTGACTGTACGTTGGTATCCGTTGGGGTAACCCTCCTTGACGACGAAAGCCTGCGCCAGTCGGCAAAGGCGACCGAGCGCCGAGCCGGGTGACGACAAGTGGATGAATGAACGATGACGAGTTTGACGGTCTTGGGGCGGGATGGAACGGCGACAGGATCAGCTGACAAGGCGCCGCCACTGCTCCGATCCGATCCATCGTAGACGGGCATGCGCGCATGCGAGGAGAAACGACAGCCGTCGAGGGCCATCAGAGAAAACTCGAACGCTGTCCCGTATGCCACATTGACACCTCCCCCAGATATCATTTTTATCGGTCTGCCGGAGCGACGAACGGTTGCGGCAGACATGGCGTTCACACCGAATCGGTGTTTATCGACATCTGAAAAGCATCAATCGTGCCAGCACCTATTGATTTGCAGGGGGGTCTATAAAGCAATGACTTGGCGTAGCCAGCCGTCGGTTCGGTTTCCACACCGGGTGTGACAAAACGTAAAATCCCGGTAGCGCAAGTCTGTCAAAAACAAAATTAAATAAATGTTTACAAAGTGTTAGCAGGCTATTCAAAAATGGACATGAATCGTCAACATGTAACACCCTGTTACCGTTTGGCAGATTTGGCTGGCCGGCATCGACCTACGGGTTTACCTAAACTTTAACCGGCCTTACGGCAGGCCGGTTAAAGTTTAGGGTGTCGGAGGGAGCGCGCGTCGCGCCAAACGGCGATTGAGCGCCGGACGCGATAAGCCGAGCAGGGTTGCGGCAACACCCTGATTGCCTTTGGCGCGCCTGAGCGCTTCGCGCACTAGCGCTTCCTCAACCTCGTCTAGCGTTGGGAAGCGACCCGGAATCAGGATCGGCAAACCGTCCGAAGACGTGGCCGCGCCATCGTCTGCGGCGGTTTTCTGTTGCTTTTGGATTGCTTGACGGAACGCATCCATCGCCAGCACGTTACCCCCCCGATGCAAGGCCATGGCATTGAACACCATGGCCCGCAATTCGCGGACGTTACCGGGGAAATGGTAATTGGCGAGCAAGGTCAACAGTTCGTTCGAAGGTTCCGGCGCCGGCTTGTGGATCGCCGCCGCCGCCTCGTCGAGAAAGTGTTGCAGCAATAACGGGATATCCTCCTTGTGCTTGCGCAACGGCGGCACCTCGATTTGATGCACCGACAAACGAAAAAACAAGTCCGAGCGGAAAAGATTCTGTCGCATCATCTGCGCCAGATTGCAGTTGGTGGCGCAAACCACCCGCGCGTCACTCGGTCGCGCAACGTCTGAACCGAGCGGGAAGTACATGTGCTCTTGGAGCAGCCGCAGCAATTTGACCTGTGAAGCCATCGACAGGTCACCGATTTCGTCGAGAAACAGCGTTCCGCCAGCGGCTTGCGCGATCAACCCGGGACGCGAGTGGTCAGCGCCAGTGAATGCGCCTTTCTTGTGACCGAACAAGGTGTCGGAGAACAGCGTGTCGTCGAGACCGGCGACATTGACCTGGACGAACTGACCGGTCAGGCCGCTCAATTTGTGCAACGCTTGCGCGAACATTTCCTTGCCAGCGCCGGTTTCACCGGAAATCAACACCGGTTCGGCGGATACGGCCACCGCTTCCAGATATTGAAATAACGATCGCATCGTCCGGCTATGAGTGATGATGCCGGCAAAAGCGTCGCGATTTTCCAGGCAATCGGTGAGCAGATAATGCTTGAGCACGCCCATTTGACGGCGCAACGAGTGGACTTCCAGGGCATGCCGCACGCTGGCCACCAGCCGGCTTTCGTCCACCGGTTTGACGATGTAATCGAAGGCACCTTCCTTCATACTCCGCACCGCGGTATCGACGTCCTGCGCGGCGGTCATCACGATCACCGGCAATTCCGGGTAGAGCTTGACGATCTCCGGCAACAATTTCGTGCCGCTGACCAGAGGCATCAGCAGGTCGAGCAGGACAACGCTCGCCGGCTGGCCCTCGAGCGCCGGCAGCAGATCGCGGCTATCGCTCACCATTTCGATTTTGGTCACGCCGGCGCTGCGCAACACCGCCGCCGTAGCGTGCAAAACCGATTCCTCGTCGTCGACGAGAAAAACCGGCAGACTGGCAAACGACTTCTCTTTCATCTACTCCTCCACGATGGCCGGCAATTCGATGGTTACCCGCGTCCCGGCCTGACCGCGGGAAGCGAATTTCATCACCCCGGCGTGCCGTTCGACAATCGAAGTCGAAATCGACAATCCAAGCCCGGTGCCTCCCTGTTCGGCTTTGGTGGTCAGAAACGGCTCGCCGATATTGGCCAGCACCTCCCGACCGATGCCGCGACCCTCGTCTTCGACAGCCACCACCACCCGATGACCATCGCTGGAGGTCGCCGCGGAAACTTTCACCGCCCGGTCACGTTCCGGCAGTGACTCCAGGGCATTGATGATCACGTTGATGAACACCTGTTCCAATTGCTGGACGTTCCCCTTCACCTGCGGCAGGAAATCGGGCAACTCCAAAGTAAACCAATCAGTATGTTTGCGGATCCGACTATCGAGCAATCGAGCCGCCGCCTGCAAGACTTTCCGCACATTCACCCGTTCGTCCATGTGCCCCAGGTCTTGCTTGCCCAAGTGCTTGAGGTTGTCGATGATCCGTTGTATGCGCCGGGCATTGTCGGCGATGTCGGTCATCCCCCGGCTGACGATCTCACTGGCTTGAGCAAAATGCAGGCCAGCCAGCACGAAACTGCCCTGCTCTTGCTCGTATTCGTCGAGAATCGGCAAGGCGTCGCGCCATACTCGGGCCAATAGCGAGGCGTTGGCCAGAATCGCGTGGTTCGGGTTGTTGATCTCGTGGGCGATGCCGGCCGACAGCACGCCCAGAGAAGCCAGCCGGGCACTGCGGATGGCCTGCCATTGCAGCTTGCGATTCTCGGTGATATCGGTCAGCACCACCATTGCCGCCAAAACCTCCTTCGCCGAAGCGATCGGCACGATGCGGATTTCCCACCACGTCGCGTCGCCGGCCTGGTACTGAAAGTGCTCGACACGACTGCTGGAAAAAACCTCGGTCAGGCATGCTAGATAGCGTTCCCGGATCTGCGGCGGCAAAATCGCTTCCGATCGCTGCTCGCCAGTACCGCCGATCGGATACGGCAAATGGCGATTGGCGAGCACGATGTTCGCCTCCCGATCGACGGTGAAAATCAGATCCGGCGAGTGATTGAACAAGGCGCGCAGTTTGGCCTCGGAATCGCGCAGGGCATCCTCGGTCAGCTTGTGTTCGGTGATGTCCTCGAAGAAACCGACCAAGCGCGCCAGCGTACCGTCGGCCTGGCGTACAGGAAACCCGCACACGCGCAACCAACGCAGCACTTGATCATCATGACGCAACGGCAGGACAATATTGAAGCGCCGTCCATCGTTCAGTAGCCGATCGACGGCGACCCGCAAGATTTGCCGCTCCTCGGGAGCGAAAATGTCGAAAATTCGTGTCGGGCTGGCATCATCCGGTGGCAAGTCGCCGCCGGCGATTTGTCGAAACGCCGGGCCGATGTACTCCAGACGGCGGGCGTCGGCGCTGGTTGCCCAGAACACCACCTCGACGGTTTCCGCCAACTGCCGGAAAATCTCCTCGCGTTCCCGGATCTGTCGGTTCAGTAAAGCGCGATTGTCAAGTTCACGACGGCTGCGCGCCAGATACAAACTCAACAACCCTGAAAACAGAAAGCCGCCGATCAGCACCGTCCAGTGCGCCTTGTTGAACGCTTCGGCGCTTCGGAAAGTATCACTGGCTACACAGCGCACCGCCCATGAGCGGTCTCCAACATCGATCGTCGCCTCTTTCTGCGGCTGTTCTTCGTCCCCGGCAACCAGCGTTCCGCGCCCCAGCCGACTGCCGTAGTGATGTAAGAACTGCATCTCGTTGCCGGTGACGTCGGAAACCAGCACGTCCACCCCGCGCGGCTCGAGCAGACTGATTGCCGAATGGACCAGATCTTCAATCACAAAAATGCCGACCAGAAAGCCGATCACTGGCAAACTGTCCTGTCGCGGGGTTGCAGTGGCATATACGGGCAACGCGGCGTAAATCACTTGCAGCGCCGGTTTTCCGGGTAGTACCAGTTCCATCCGTCCGCTGACCGCCACTTTACCGGACACCGTGGCGCGCTCGAACAGATCCGCCAGTCGTCGGTCAGCGTTCAAATCAACGCCGATCGCGTACTCTGGACCAGCTCGCGAAGCCGACAACTGCACCGGCAATGAACGGCGTGCGTCATGGCTTTCCGGCGAGGACGGCGCCCATTCCGCCCATTGCAAGCTATGGATATACCCTCGACGCTTGAGCAGGGTATCGGTCAGTACACGGAATTCGAGTTCCTTGATCGACCGGGCAGCACGATAGATTTCACGTACTTCCAACAAGGCATCCAGACTCTGATCAACCGTCACCCGCACCGCCTGGATACGATCACCGGCGGCCCACTCGAATTCCTTGAGATGGCTGCTCTGAAGCTCCTGCCGTACATTCCATGACGACAGGCAGGTCAACAGCACGCCGCCGATCGCCACCAGATAGGCGATGGAATATTTGCGCAGATTCTCGAACATCATGGCTTAACGGAAGACGACCATCCTTTGCCGACAAGTGATCCGTGCCGACCGCTCGCGGCCGTGGTCTTCGAGCTTAGCAGAAAGCCCGGAGTTCGACGACAAACTCTTGCCACGAAAGAGTTTCAGACGCGGATAGCACTCGGGCCTCCGCTCGTGACATCACCGGGATGGGTTCATCTCGCGACAAACTAGGCACCAAATCACCGTGCCATGACTGGCCGGCGCCGCCAGCCGACCATTTCGAACGACATTACCGATTGATTGACGGCTGGGCATCATTCATCCCCATCGTGATCAGTCAGCGGCCTTCGTCGGCAAACGCCGCGCCTCATCGGCGGACAACGGGCGGGCAAAGAAATATCCCTGCCCGATATCGCAGTGATGGCCGGCGAGAAAAGTGAGTTGCGTTTGCGTTTCCACACCTTCGGCGACCACGGTCATCCCCAGACCATGCGCCAGAGCGATGGTGCCACGAACGATTGCCGCGTCGTTGGTGTTGGCGGCAATGCCGCTGACGAAACTTTTGTCGATTTTCAGTTCGCTGATCGGAAACCGCTTCAGGTACGACAATGACGAATAGCCGGTTCCGAAATCGTCAACGGCGATGCCGATACCGAGTTCGCCGACACTGCCGAGCAGCGTGGCGACGAAATCAGGGTTATACATCGCCGTGGACTCGGTCAGTTCGATTTTCAGCAGTTTCGGGGACAGGCGTTTGCCATCCAAGGCGCTGCGCATGAGCTGGATGATGCTGGTATCGGCACATTGCCGGGCGGAAATATTGACCGACACCGGTACCGGCGGCAAACCGGCATTTTGCCAGTGGGCGAGTTGCGAGATCGCCTCGCCAAGCACCCATTCGCCTATTCCACGAATCAGGCCGCTTTCTTCGGCGGCCGGGATGAAGTGATTCGGAGCGACCAGCCCAACCCCGGGGCGTCGCCAACGGATCAGCGATTCGAAGCCCACTAGGTGCCCGGTGCCGATCTCGATTTGCGGCTGGTAAAAAAGCTCGAATTCGTTGTTGGCCAGCGCTTGGCGAAGAGCATTCTCCAGGCTTAAACGGTCGCGCGACCAGGTGTTCATCGCCGAGGAATAAAAGGTGATGCTGGCGCCACCTTCCTGCTTGCCGCGGTACATCGCCTCGTCGGCCATCGACAACAAGGTATCGGCGTCATCGCTATCTTGAGGTCCAATGCTGATCCCGATGCTTCCCGACAGCAACAGACTATTGCCATCTTTACCGACGACTTCGCGATCGAGCAAATCGAGGATTTTGCTGGCGACACTGGCCACCGCGCCACGATCGGTAAAGTCATCCATCAAAACGATGAATTCGTCTCCCCCCCAACGAGCCACGGTATCGTCGGCGCGGACGGCGGCCACCAGCCGCTCGGCAACGATTTTCAACACCCGATCGCCCCACTCGTGGCCCAGGCTGTCATTGATGCGTTTGAAGCGATCGAGGTCAACAAACAGCAAGGCAACCAGATGCTCCTTGCGCCGGGTGGAGGCCAGCGATTGCCGCAGACGATCGAGGAGCAGCGTTCGGTTGGGCAGGCCGGTCAGCGGGTCGTGAGTCGCGTCATGGACCAACCGGGAAGTAAGCGCCAATGCATCGGTGACATCGCTGAGCGCCAGGACGGCACCATTGCGCCCACCATCAATCGGCGTCAAGGTGGCGCGCAAATCGTATCGCCGACCGTCTGGACGAGCCCAGGTGAAGGACTCCGGCGGCCGCAAGGTCTTTTGCTCGTCGAGACAGATTTTCAGCAATTTCTTGATTTCACTGGACTCAGGACAGCAGCGGTCAAGCAGTGCGTCGATACCCTGGCCGTTGGCCTGGGTCAAAGTAATCCCGGTCAATTGTTCCGCCACCGGATTGAGCAGAACCACCCGTGTCTGACCGTCCAAAGTGATCACCGCGTCGGCAATCGATCGCAACGTCGCATCAGAGTTACGACGGGTCACATTCAAGCGGCGACGAGTGCGCCGCAGCAATTGGACAAACCACCATAGGTAGCCGAAGAGAAAACCGGCGGCAGAGGCGGTCGGCGGAAACCACCATCCGGTCAGATGCAAGCCAAGCGCACTGACGACCAGTGGAAGAATCGGGTAAGCACTGGCGAACAGGGCACGGCGCAGTCGAAATCGCGGTGACAGGACGATTGTCGGCGGTATCAGCAATAGCAAGGTGAGAAGCGATACCATCGATTCATCAGCACTTCGGTAGACCTGCCCATTGCGTAGCGCCTCATATGCGCGGGCATGGAATTCCACCGCCGGCATCGGCGATGTCCGGTCGGCATTGGGGGTCACCAAGCCAGCAGTCAAACCCGTGGCCGTTGGCCCGACAAAAACCGTCTTGTCGCGAAAGAGGGTTGTCGGCAGACGGCCGTTGAGCACATCCAGCGCCGATACCACCGGTAAAGCGCTCTCGGCATCGGGGTAAGGAAGCAGCAATTCGCCCGAGCGCACCCAATAGCTGGCCTCCCGTGAGGCAGTCACCGCGGCGCTGTCCTGGCCAAGCGGCCCGTGCCACCGACCGTCGGACAATTCAAGAACCGCCAGAGACAACGCACTCCACTGCGCGGTGGCCGCTCCGGCATGACGGTAGGTCCGGCGAACCAAGGCGTCGGCATCCAATTCGACGTCGACATGGCCGATCGCCGCTGCCCCGGCAGCCAATGGCTGGACCGGAATTATTTCGCGGATCCGTGGCTGATCGGGTGATCCCAGACCCGGGGCCACCGCCAGTACCACCCGTCCGGAGCGAGACAGCGCGCTGGCGAGTTGTGGGTCGCCGGGCGCCGGTTCTGGAAACAACACGGCGAAACCGATTGCCTTCACGCCATCGTCGGTCAAGCGGTCGACGAGTCGCGCGTGGATCTCGCGCGACCACGGCCAACGCCCCAACGTCACCAGACTGGCTTCGTCAATGGCAACGATGAGCGTTTGTCCCGGAGAACCGGCCAGGCGAACCAACGGTTCGATCGTGTCGTAGAGCAGCAGATCGATACGCTGCAACGGACCGACATGGACCAATCCGGCCAGGCTGGCGAGAATGACGGCAATCAGCCAGCCTAGACGCTCAAAGAGCCACTGCTTGATCTGCAACGGTTTCAGGGCACGATCAACAAGACGGGCAACAGCATCCACAATAATGGCCAATAATTGGCCGGCACCTCGAATATTTGCGGTTTGCCCCACGGACCCGGCGAACCGTCGGATAAAAACGAACGCACGCGAATGTAATAGGTACCGGCGGCAGGCTTGGCAAAGGCAACCACCGGCTGAGGACTTTCCTGGTCCAGCACCAGTTGTTGAAACAATATATCGTTGGCCAGTTGAACCTGATAACGATCATCGGCACCCGTCGCGCGCCACCGCAGCTCCAACTGATCATTCCGCCACTCGAAAGGCTTCGGCCACAGCCCCGGCGACGGGCGACGAAAACGCTGCGGATCGGAAAACGGCCCTACCCCCTCCTGGGGAGTGGTCAATGCCACCCGCCAGAAGTACTCGCCTGGCGACAGGGACGCCTTGTAGATGAACGACGGTTCCGTCAACTTGTCGGCATCGGCCAGCAAGCTTCGAAAGGCGTGATCGCTGGCCAGTTGGAAGCGGTAATGCCCGTCCTCCCCGCTGCGCGTCCAGCGGAACTCCGGCGTTTCTTCGGCGACGAAGCCATCTTGTACTGGCTGACTTGGAAAGGGTGGTTCCGGAAAGGCATTGATCTCGATTTCGCGCTCAGCGTCCAACCCCTCGAAACCGTTGACATCGATCGCCCTCACCCGCAGGCGATAGCGAGCATCGGCCAGATCCCCCACACTGCGCACGCGAGCCGTCGTGCTCACCTGATCGGAATCAATCGTCGAAAAATCGGCTGTCGCCGCCAACTGCGTGCGGTAAGCGCTGGCACCCGGAATGTCTGGAAAGGGCAGATCGAGCGGCGGACGCCCAGCTCGTTCCGGGAGGTGGTCGAGTTGCGGCGCCGGCAGCAATTGGACCGGTGGAATCGGCGCCTGGCCAACCCGCGCCAACGATCCGGTACCGTGCCCGAGCCGGACCTGACCCTTTTCATTCTGCAGAACCACCTCGCCACGCAAGGTTTCGGAACGGACCTGTTGATCAGCCGCATCGACACGGAAATGCGTGCCACGTACGGCGGCGATGCCTGCCGGCGTGTCGATGATGAAGCGGCCATTTGCCGGAGGACGGCGGGATTCGACTTCGTTTTCCAGATGACCGCGCGGTAGTTCGATCAACACCTGCTGCGCCGTCAACCCCCTCAGCCGCCACAACTCTCCCATCCGCATTTCCGAGTTCGGACCGAGCAGACTGCGGCTGCCATCCGGGAATTCCAGGGTCAGGCTACCGTCCACGCTGGTGCGTAATATTTCGCCAACAGCGATGGCCACCCCCGCTTTCAAGGGGCTGACCTGCTCGCCACGCTGCACTTCGGCGTGACCATGCACACCAACCACCCGCGCGACGACCGCCTCGCGGCGCAACCATTTCAGCGGAATCAACAGGCTGCTGCCTGGACGCATGGCATGTGGATAGAGTACGCGATTGTACGCCTGCAGGCGCGGCCAATAATCGACACTCTTCAGATACCGTCCGGTCAGGTTCCATAGATTGTCGCCGGGTTGCACGATATAGGTGAAATCCGCGGCCATGACTCGACCAGCGCCAATAGGCAGCAAAGCGGTCCACAACAATCCGATCAGCAGCGCACGCGGGAGTCGATACGTTCGAATGAATGAACCATTGACCATGGCCAAGCAGTCTCTCCAAGTCAGGCAAGGGTACCATTTTGCTCGGATTTCAGCGTACAAGGGAAGTATCCTGGCACGAAATAGGTGCAAAATTCTCCGATGCGCACGCTGTGACCGACCTTACCCGCTCACCGGACTCACCAAGCCATGGACAATATCTTTGACGACTTGCCTGATCAGCCGCTGACGGAGGAGCAGTTCACGGCGCTGATCGACACCCCCGGCGTGACCATCGAACGCATCGTGTCCACCGGTCAGGCCAGTCCTCCCGGCAACTGGTTCGACCAGCCGCGAAATGAATGGGTCATTCTCTTGAAAGGTTCGGCGAGCCTACGTTTCGAAGACGAAACAAGGGCGCACGAGTTGCGGGCCGGCGATCATCTGTACATCGCGTCGCATCGGCGGCATCGGGTCGAACGCACTGGCGTCAACGAGCCCACGGTATGGCTGGCTGTCCATTACGACTGACCCTATCGCCCTGCTCAATCAATCGTCGGTGATCAGCGTCGCTTGCCAACGGTTGCCACTCGCGGCTCCGCCACCGCCAACGATCGTCGATTGCCTGCGGCGGCACTCGCCAGACGCCCGGTTCCCAAAGGCTGGAAATAGGGCACCAGATGCTTTTTACCGTTGCCGATCAGGTCGGCACGACCCAGCCGCTTCAGCGCTTCTCGCAGCAGCGGCCAGTTGTCCGGATCGTGATAACGTAGAAAGGCCTTGTGCAATCGACGCTGACGATCGCCTCGTGGCGTCTCCACAAGCGCCGATTGCCGATCGACCTTGCGCAATGGATTCTTCCGGCTGTGGTACATCGCCGTCGCCAGCGCCATCGGCGTCGGCAGGAAAGTCTGCACCTGGTCGAGGCGAAAACCATTGCGCTTGAGCCACAACGCCAATTCGAGCATATCCTCGTCGGTGGTACCGGGATGGGCGGCGATGAAATACGGAATCAGGTACTGTTCCTTGCCAGCCTGCCGGGAAAACTTGTCGAACAAGGTCTTGAACTGGTCGTAGGACGCGATGCTCGGCTTCATCATCTGCGCCAGCGGTCCGGCCTCGGTATGTTCCGGAGCGATTTTCAAATATCCGCCAACGTGATGCGTGACCAGTTCCTGGATGTACTGCGGATCGCGCAACGCCAGGTCGTAACGCAAGCCGGAGCTGATCAGTACTTTCTTGACGCCGGGAATCGCCCGCGCACGACGATAGAGATCAACCAGCGGCGAATGATCGGTCGCCAAATTTTCGCAAATTCCCGGAAATACGCACGACAGCCGGCGACAAGCCGACTCGATTTTCGGGTCCTTGCAAGCCAGGCGGTACATGTTGGCGGTCGGTCCACCGAGATCGGAGATCACCCCAGTAAAACCTGGCGCACTGTCACGAATCGCTTCGATTTCGCGAACGATCGACTCGGCTGAACGACTCTGGATGATCCGGCCCTCATGTTCGGTGATCGAGCAGAAGGTACACCCGCCAAAACATCCGCGCATGATGTTGATCGAGAAGCGAATCATCTCGAAAGCGGGAATTTTCGCCTCGCCATACGTTGGATGCGGCCGACGCTGGAAAGGTGCGGCGTAAACAGCGTCGAGTTCCGCGGTGGTCAATGGGATCGGTGGCGGATTCAACCAGAGATCGCGTTGGCCATGTGCCTGCACCAGCGCACGCGCGTTGCCAGGATTCGATTCGAGGTGAAACACCCGTGACGCATGCGCGTAGAGCACTGGATCGGCAGCCACCTGTTCGTAGGATGGCAAACGGATCACCGTCCGCGAACGGTCGCGCTTCGGTGTCCGGCGGCCTGGCTGAAAGTGGATCGGTTGGACCGCGGCGACACCCCGAGGCGAGCCATCCTCTGTCATGCCGCTACAGGACGCTGCCGGTTCGATGGGCGCCGACGCCCCAGTTGCCGCATACGGATCGGGGTGAGGTGACAGGGGTCCCGGCGTGTCGAGGTCACGCGCGTCGATTTCACTCCACTCCGTCGCCGGTCGCCAGCCTCTGGGGACCATGAACGCCGTGCCACGCAGATCGCGGATGTCGGCGATTTTCTCGCCACGCGCCAAGCGATGCGCCAGATCGACTACCGCCCGTTCGGCATTACCGAAAATCAACAGTTCGGCTTTGGCATCGACGAGCACTGAACGGCGGACTTTGTCCGACCAGTAATCATAGTGCGCGATCCGGCGCAGGCTGGCCTCGATCGAACCGATCACCACCGGACAGCCGGGAAACGCTTCGCGACAGCGCTGCGCATAAACCACCACCGCATGGTCAGGGCGGCGATGGGCTTCGCCGTTTGGCGTGTACGCATCGTCGGAACGCGGTTTACGGTCGGCGGTATACCGATTGACCATCGAATCCATGTTGCCAGCGGTGACACCGAAAAACAGATTCGGCCGACCGAGGATGCCGAAATCGTCCGCCGAGCGCCAGTCCGGCTGGCTGATGATGCCGACGCGAAAACCTTGCCGCTCAAGCAGTCGTCCGATCAGCGCCATCCCGAAGCTGGGGTGGTCGACGTAAGCATCGCCAGTGACCAGAATGATGTCGCACGAATCCCAGCCCAGCGCCGCCATTTCGGCAAGGGACATCGGCAAAAAAGGCGCCGTCCCGAAACGGCTGGCCCAGAATTTGCGGTAGGAAAAAAGCGGCCGTGGCGTACGGCTTGCGTCCACGGCCGACGGATCGGCGGTGAACTCGCAGGTCGATGTCTTCATCGGTCAAGGATTTTACAGGAAGCATGCGTGCCGGATACCGGCCGACCCAAAATAGGCGGCCAATCGCATGAATCTTATACAAGACAAAGCAGTTCAGCGCGGAAGGTATCAAAGGTCGAGCGATGAGACGCTGAACCTTGAGGCTGCCTTTGCGCGTCGAGGGGGTCCCCCATGAGCCAGTTCGCGACCCTGCCGGCTCGTCCTGCCGGCTGGAAAACGGTGCTCTGTCCCTATTCCGCCGATGGTTTACGACAATTGCATACGCGGTTGCCCTGAACCGGTTATGCATCCCCGGAAGCTGTCCGGCAGGCGTGCTAGAATCGCCGGATTTTTGAGAGGGTCATGAAAGGTTGCTTGGTGCCGAGAGGGGGAATCGAACCCCCACGATCTCACAATCGGCGGATTTTGAGTCCGCTGCGTCTACCGATTCCGCCATCTCGGCTTGGGCTCGCAGATGGCGAGCCGAAAGAGGCTTCAATTATCACTGATTCCGCACGCGCCGACAAGTCGCTGGCGTCGATCGTTTGGCTCGTCTCTTCCGCCAGCAGGCGATTGTGTCGATGCTGACCCTTGACGATTTCGATTTCACTCTGCCGGCCGAATTGATCGCCCAACAGCCGGCGGCGACCCGCAGTGGTAGCCGGCTGTTGCATCTGACCGCCGATGGCGTCGAAGATCGTCGCTTCGACCAGCTCGATCGCTTGCTTGACCCGGGTGACTTGCTGGTTTTCAACGATACCCGGGTGATCAAGGCCCGCCTGTGTGGTCGCAAGGAAAGCGGCGGACGAGTCGAGGTACTGATCGAACGGATCATTGATGCGCGCCAGTTGATCGCGCAGGTCCGCGCCTCCAAATCGCCGGGAACAAACCAGCGTCTGCTATTGGAGAACGCGTTCACCCTGCAAGTCACCGGTCGTTGCGGGAACGAGCAAGAGTTCTTCGCCTTGCAATTGCTCGACGACGGCGATTTGTGGACCCTGGTCGACAGATACGGCCGCCTGCCCCTGCCGCCCTACATCGCCCATCCGGCCGGCGAGGTCGACGAACGGCGCTACCAAACCGTTTTCGCGCGTCAGCCGGGCGCCGTCGCCGCACCAACCGCTGGTCTGCATTTCGACGACCCGTTGTTGAAGCGGCTGGCCGAGCGTGGTGTCGAGCATGCCTGGCTGACATTGCATGTCGGCGCCGGCACCTTCCAGCCGGTACGAACGCAGCGCCTGGCCGAGCATCGCATGCACCTCGAACGCTTCGTGATTCCGCCGGCGACTGTCTCGGCGATCGCCGCCGCCCGGGCGCGGGGCGGCAAGGTCATCGCCGTCGGTACCACCAGCTTGCGGGCACTGGAAGCCGCCGCGCAAGACGGCGGACTGCAGGCCGGTGCTGGTGAAACGGATATTTTCATCACCCCGGGCTTTTGCTTCCGGGTCGTCGATCGACTGATCACCAACTTCCATCTGCCAAAATCGACGCTGTTGATGCTGGTCGCCGCCTTCGCCGGCCTCGAACCGATCCGGGCAGCCTACCGCCACGCCATCGAACAGCGCTATCGTTTCTTCAGTTATGGCGATGCGATGTTATTGACCTGCCAGCACGCCAACACCACCCTCCCTCTGCCATGACCCTCGAACCGAGCAAACTCACTCTGCCGGAAAACCCCGGCACTTTCGGACTGACGCCGGAAATCTATCCGGTAGCGGCCATCGCCGCTCTGTTGTGGACCTATGCTTCTCCGAGCGATCTCTATCGGGCGTTGAGCAGCGCCGGATTGAACAGTCTTTCGGGAAAGCCGTTCACCATGGCCGAGATCAAGCGGGTGATCGAAGAACTTCGGCGGCATGGACTGATCGACGACGATGCCGAGAACCCCAAGGCAACGGACGGGAAATTGGTCGACAGCTTGCGCATTCCGCTCTATCGACACTTGTTACAAGCCAATCCGGGTCAGACGCTGGTGCGGATCATTGCCGCCACTCACCGCTACGAGCCCGGTTACTCGTCCTTTTTCTGGGGATTGAGCAAGCGGGCGAGCATCGCTTACTTTCGCGCGAAATATCTTTCGGGCGCGTCGTATCAGGAAATCTCACCGCAACTGAGCTCAGTTTCACGGACCCACGATGGACCGACGCTGATTTATCTGGCGTTGATCGACGGCTTTGACGGCGCCACTTTCGAGTTTCTGGATCCGAGCAACCGCTGGCTCCTGGCGTATCGCTCCATGGCCAACCTCTGTCTGTACTGGAGCACGGAGTATCTGCCGATCGCCGACTGGCTGATCGGGCAGCTCGGCGAACGGCCGAACGAACTGCCGGCCGACATTCGTCTGATCATCGGCGACCTGGCGTTTCAACGCGACGACCGGTCGTTGCTGGCCGCGGCGATCGCCGGTATCGACGACGGCACGGTTGACGGGTTGCAAGCGGCAGCGCAAGTGATCGCCGGCGACTGGTCCGCCGGACAGAGCGGCTTCGAAAAGACTTTCAAACAGCGCAAATCATCGGTCGGTAGCGGCAAACACTTGCTGCCGGAGAGTTTTTCGTGGCTGTATCCGCTCGCCCTGCTGGCTCAGGGAACGCCGAAGCACCTCGAATTGGCGCGTAAATTCTGCGCCAGCCAAGCCGGCAAGCGAGAACCGAATCCCTATAGCCCTTGGGGTCGCTGGGCGCATGCCATCGATGTCCGCCTCGGCAAAACACCGTTACAGCCCCAGACGTTCAATCCGCCATCGGCAACCCGGCCGTCCTGGAATTTGGAAACCCTATGGACGATGTTGTTGGCCGCCTGGCTGGGTGCCGAAGCCATCCGTCCGGCAAATGCGCAAGGGCTTGCCAAGGAATGGGCGGTCGCCGGAAAAATCCTCCGCCAGCAGGCGCACCAGGTGGGCGTGCGGATCTGGCTGCCGCTGATCGACGGCGCCGAAGCGGTACTCGCCGGGAAGCAACCGCCGAGAGGCTTTTTCATCGCCAATGCCGGTGAACAGTGGCGGGACATTCTGACGGCTTTGCAGACACTCGGCGGCACCGAAAACGCCGCCTCAGCCGACGGTCCGGCCAACCGCCTGGTCTGGGAAATCGAGATCGGCGCGGAAGGCCGTCTGCAGGACATTCGGGCACTCGAACAAAAGCGCGGCACGCGCGGCTGGGGCCGACCCCAAACGATCAGCTTTGGCCGTATCATCGGCAGAGAGGATTTGCCGATCTGGGATGGCAAGGTGGCGCGGGCGCTGCGCCGGGACAGGACCTACAGCAATCGTTACAGCATCGATCTGGCGACGGCGATCGTTGCCCTGGTCGGTCACCCGTGCGTGGTGCTGGCCAACGCGCCCGGACAATTCGTCGAATTGGTCGAAGCCGCTCCGGAATTGGAATTGATACGTCGGGGCGACCGTTTCGTGATGCGCGTCGAACCGCCGCTGCGCACCGCCAACGATTTCGACGAATACCAGTCGGCGAACGCCGAAGAGCGCCGCGAACTGGATGCCCTGCGACTGATCACGCTGGTCCTGGATGGTCCGCAACGGCTGCGGCTGGTCCGCTTCAACGCCGCACAGCGACAGGCGGCGCAACTGGTTTCCGGTCACTTCGCAGTTCCGGCGGACGCCGCCGACGCGTCGGTCGAACTGGAAAAAACCCTGCGGGCGCTGTCCGGCCAGTTTCAGGTTCATGCCGAACCGACACAAGCCACCCGACAAGTGGCGAGCGAATCTCAACTGCGCGCCGAATTGTCGCCGTTGGGCGAACATCTGACGTTGCGACTGATCGCCGCACCTCTCGGCCCGGACGGTCCCCGGCTGGCGGCCGCCAGTGGCCGCCATCGGGTGATCGCTGTCCTCGATGGCGAAACCGTCGGTACCGAGCGCGATTTGGCCAGCGAGCGGCGACACCTGGAAGCGGTCGTCGATGCCCTGCCCTTTCTTGACGCGGCCGAGGGTCAAACCGAATGGCTGGTCGAAGACCCCGAACTGGCGCTGGCGATGATCGAAACGCTGCCCACCCTGCCGGCAATCGCCGCCGTAGACTGGCCAAAAGGCAAACCGGTGCGCGTACTATCGGTCGACAGTCGGCAACTCGGTCTGCGCATCAGTCGTGAGCGTGACTGGTTCCGCGTCGCCGGTAGCGCCCACGTTGACGAGGGGCTGGTGCTGCAACTCGACGCACTGCTGCAAGCCGCGCGCTCGCCAAGTCGGTTCGTGCCGATGGGCGACGGCATTTACGCCGCCCTGACGCGTTCGCTGAAACAAAAGCTGAACGACCTTGCCGCTGTTCTCGAGGCGGACCAGGCTGGTGGCAAAGTGCCGATGATCGCCGCCAGTTGGCTGGACGATGTCCTCGATGGCACCACGCATGACGCCAGCCGGGATTTTCGTCAAGCCATCGATCGCTTGCGTCAGGCCCAGGAAGCCACGCACCGCGTTCCCGGTCTGCTACAGACCAAACTGCGTCCCTATCAGGAAGACGGCTATCAATGGGCAATGCGATTGGCCAGCGCCGGCATGGGCGGCTGTCTGGCCGACGACATGGGTCTCGGCAAGACGCTGCAAGCGCTCGCCGTACTGCTCGAACGCGCTACCGGCGGTCCGGCACTGGTCGTCGCGCCAACCTCGGTCTGTGGCAACTGGTTGGCCGAGGTCGGCCGTTTCGCGCCGACGCTGCAGGCGCGGATTTATGGTGAGGCGAGTGAAGGAACGCGCGACGAATTGATCCAGGCCGCCGGCCCGCAAGATCTGCTGATCGTCTCCTATACCTTGCTGCAACTGGCGCAGGAGCGTTTCAATAGCCGTAACTGGCATACGGTGATTGCCGATGAAGCGCAGGCGATCAAGAATGCCGTCGCCAAACGCTCGCAAGCGGCTTTCGAACTGCCCGCCGATTTTCGGCTGGCGTTGACCGGCACGCCGGTCGAAAATCGGCTGGCCGATCTGTGGTCGATCATGCGTTTCGCCAATCCCGGCTTGCTCGGTAGTCTGAACCGGTTCAATGAACGTTTCGTCGGACCGATCGAACGCCACCGCGACCGCAATGCGCAACACCTTTTGAAACGGCTGATCGGCCCGTTCGTCCTGCGACGCACCAAGACCGAGGTGTTGCAGGAACTGCCTTCTCGCACCGAGTTGATCCTGCGGGTGACTCCGGAAGCCACCGAAGCGGCGCATTACGAAGCCATCCGCCGGCAAGCAGTGGACGACATCAGTCAGACGCTGCACGACACACCAGCCACGCAAGCGACCTTCAATATCCTCGCGCAACTCACCCGCCTGCGGCGCGCCGCCTGCGACCCGCGCTTGACCAGTCCGCAGTTCGACATCGCTGGCGCCAAGGTCCAGGCGTTCGCCGAACTGGTCGGCGAATTGCTGGCCAACGGTCACAAGGCCCTGGTTTTCAGCCAATTCGTCGATTTTCTGCGGCTGCTGCGCGAGCCGCTAGACACGGCCGGCATCGCCTACCAGTACCTCGATGGCGCCACCCCGGCCGGTGAGCGGACCCGCCGGGTGAACGCTTTCCAGAACGGTGAAGGCGACCTGTTCCTGATCAGTCTGAAAGCCGGTGGCTTCGGTCTCAACCTGACCGCCGCCGACTACGTGGTGATCACCGACCCGTGGTGGAACCCAGCGGCCGAGGACCAGGCGACGGGCCGCGCCCACCGTATCGGCCAGTCGCGCCCGGTCACCGTCTACCGTCTGGTAACGCGCGGCACCGTCGAGGAACGGATCGTCGACCTGCACCACGAAAAGCGCACCTTGGCTGACAGCATCCTCGCCGACGGCCAAACCGGTGACCTGCCGTCGGCCGACGATCTGATCGCCTTGATTCGCGGCGATTGAGACACAAGCGGCGGAGAGGCCTTCCCCGGAATTTCATCCGCCAAAGGCGACGTCTCATCTGGCCGTTACTCTTGGCGGGCAAGAGATGCCCTTGACGAACCCAGGGCGGTGATGGCCACAGCGCTGTTTACCTTGCGCTCCGCGGAGCGCGTAACGGGCAAAGGCGGTTTGCCGATGGACGTGTCGGCTGATTGATCTTGGATTCGTTTGCGGCCCGGGAAATAAAAAAGAGGCACCGAGAGCGCACTGTGGGTTGCGTCATGTGGCGCCTACCCCGCGTTTGAACAGACAGTCGTGTTTGCCCCGAGCAGCTGTCGGCGCTCACCTCGCACCGGCAGGCTGGCGTGCGTGTGAATTTTCGCACGCCCAGGATGTGGCATCGATCATCGGCGCGGCGACCGCCGCCGCCTAAGCTTGATCCTGTGTTGCCGATTCATCCCCGCCGGGGTATCGCCCCGAACACCGTTTCATTCCCCAAGTTCGTTGCAGAGTGATCATGAACACCAGCCCTCGCCCGCCAACGGATCGCATCACGGCGGCTGACATTGAATCCGCGTTGCATCACCTCAGCGAACACACCGTGGTGTCCCGCCCGCAGATCAGCACGCCGGACACCCAACTGACCGCCAAGCGTGATGCTGACGGCGGCGTCGGGACCTGGCCCGTGTCGCCGCTCGATATGTGCCGCTTTGCTGCGTCATGCACCGACCGCGGTCGCCCGCCATACGCCGCGACCGGCGCAAGTCGCCGTCGGATCCTCTGGCGCACAACTTTTAAATTCAACTATTTATTCATTGCCAATCTCTTGCCGGAGAAATGTCATGCTGCATTTTGCTTGCACCGAATTGATCCCCGAAGGAATCGTCACCTTCAGCGCGTTGCCCGTGGAAACTGTCCATTGCGAATCGACACCCGCTACGGCTCAATCGGACGCCGCTCGTCCCGCCGCTGAAGACGATGCGACCGCCGGTCTGCCCGACCATCTGATCTACGCAAAAATCTTCGCCAGCCCATTTGCCGCCTGGATCTGCTCCACGGTTGGCGCGATCATCGGCTTGGCCTGCGGTGCCCTCGCCGGGGATTCGCACGGGGCAATGATCGGTGGAGCCGTCGGCATCCTGTTCGGCAAAATCCTCTGTTCGATCGCTACGGATGGCCGCTACTCCTGACTCCCGGCCGGCATCGCTGGATTGTTGTCGTTGTCCGGCCTTCCGCGGTTCCGTCTCGGAAGACATTTGAAATTTATTGCTCAAAAACATTGGCTTGATGAAAAATCGGCCCATTTGCCTTACTGGATTCGACAGTCCTGAGAACCGTTCCCCAACCCTTTTCCGCGTCGTGGTCGGCTGTTTGATCCTGAGGTCTACACTCATCGCCAGGACAGTGCCGGACATGAAGTGTGACCGGCACGGCCCGCCAAGCGGCCGGTGGTCCTGGCCGTGTCTAGTGCGGTGGCCTAGACGGCTCGGAGTCGGTTGACATGCACGCGCCGGGCCGCCGATTCGCTGTTCATGACGGTCCGAAACCAAGGATCCGAACCGAACGACGCTGTTTCATGTGGCCCATAGGCTCCGGGTGCCGGCTGGTTTGGCTTGTGTCCGCCGCACCCAGGCGAATCAGATTGCCAACGCTGGGCTTCAACGGCGGACAAGGCTGCCAGGTGTTGCTCCTGCGCGCAGCGTTGAATTCTGCTCAATGGTCGGATCGCCGCACTCTGATCTTGAAATTGGCGGAGATTGCCTTTATTATTAGCACTCGTTAGCTGTGAGTGCTAATAAAAACCGGTTACCTGCCTCTCTCAGGCGACCGGATTAGCCGATTACTTTTCGTTTATGAGCCTAACCCAAGGAGAAACTGCATGAAAATTCGTCCGTTGCATGATCGCGTGATCGTCAAGCGCCTTGAAGAAGAGCGCAGGACGGCATCCGGTATCGTCATTCCGGATGCCGCCGCTGAGAAGCCGGACCAGGGTGAAATTCGCGCTGTTGGCAATGGCAAACTGCTCGAAGACGGATCGCTCCGTGCCCTGGCGGTGAAAGTCGGTGACCGCGTGCTGTTCGGCAAATACGCCGGACAGACGGTCAAGGTTGATGGCGAAGAACTGCTCGTCATGCGCGAAGAAGACATCATGGGTGTCATCGAGCAATAATCCCGGCTGTGTGCTGCGAAACGCAGCCAGCCGTCGGCACTCGAATTTTGGTATTGAAAACAAATTATTACAGAAATTTAGGAGTTAATCCATATGGCAGCTAAAGACGTCAAATTTGGCGATTCCGCTCGTGCACGCATGATGGAGGGAGTGAATATCCTGGCGGACGCCGTCAAGATCACTCTCGGTCCGAAAGGCCGCAATGTGGTTCTCGAGCGCTCGTATGGCGCCCCGACCGTCACCAAGGATGGCGTGTCGGTAGCCAAGGAAATCGAGCTCAAGGACAAGTTCGCCAACATGGGCGCGCAAATGCTCAAGGAAGTGGCTTCGAAGACTTCCGACATCGCTGGTGATGGAACGACCACCGCAACCGTTCTGGCGCAATCGATCGTCCGCGAAGGGATGAAATACGTCGCCGCCGGCATGAATCCGATGGATCTCAAGCGGGGTATCGACAAAGCCGTCATCGCCACCGTCGAGGAACTGAAAAAACTGTCCAAGCCATGCTCGACCAACAAGGAAATCGCTCAAGTCGGCTCGATCTCGGCGAATGCCGATGCCGATATCGGCGACATCATCGCCCGGGCGATGGACAAGGTCGGCAAGGAAGGGGTGATTACCGTCGAAGACGGCAAGTCATTGAATAATGAACTCGATGTCGTCGAAGGTATGCAGTTTGATCGCGGCTACCTCAGCCCGTACTTCATCAACAACAACGACAAGCAGAACGCCATTCTCGAGAATCCGTTCGTGCTGATTTTCGACAAGAAAATCTCCAACATCCGCGACCTGCTGCCGGTGCTCGAGCAAGTGGCCAAGGCCGGACGTCCACTGCTGATCGTTGCCGAAGACGTTGATGGCGAAGCGCTGGCTACCCTGGTGGTCAACAACATCCGCGGCATTTTGAAGACTTGTGCCGTCAAGGCGCCGGGTTTTGGCGACCGCCGGAAAGCGATGCTCGAAGATATCGCCATTCTGACCGGTGGTCAGGTCATTGCCGAGGAAGTCGGCTTGACCCTCGAAAAGGCGACTCTCAACGAATTGGGTCAGGCCAAGCGTATTGAAATCGGCAAGGAAAATACGACGATCATCGACGGTGCCGGCAATACCGCCAGCATCGAAGCGCGCGTCAAGCAGATTCGTGCGCAAATCGAGACCGCGACCAGCGACTACGACAAGGAAAAGCTCCAAGAGCGCGTAGCCAAACTGGCGGGCGGCGTCGCCTTGATCAAAGTTGGCGCGGCGACCGAAGTTGAAATGAAAGAGAAGAAAGCGCGCGTCGAGGACGCTCTGCATGCCACACGCGCGGCAGTCGAAGAAGGTATCGTTGCTGGCGGTGGCGTGGCTTTGTTGCGCGTCCGCGCCGCGGTTGCCACCCTCAAGGGCGATAACCTTGATCAGGAAGCCGGCATCAAGATCGTTCTGCGCGCCATGGAGCAGCCGTTGCGTGAGATCGTGGCCAATGCCGGTGACGAACCGTCGGTGGTGGTCAACACAGTTCTGAAGGGTGAGGGCAACTTCGGCTACAACGCGGCCACCGGCGAGTATGGCGATCTGGTCGAGATGGGGGTGCTGGATCCGACCAAAGTCACCCGCACGGCGTTACAGAATGCCGCATCGATCGCCGGTCTGATGCTGACCACCGACTGCATGGTCGCCGAACTGGCTGAAGAAAAGCCGGCCATGGGCATGGGCGGCGGCGGCATGGGTGGCATGGGCGGCATGGGTGGCATGGGTGGCATGGACATGTAAGCCTGCTGGCGCATCCGCCAAAACGACAAAACCCCGCTTCGGCGGGGTTTTGTTTTGCAGTGGCGGTCGTCTTTGTCGGCGGTTTGGCCGGCACGCCGCTCGACGAGCGTCAGTCGATCAGTTGACGGTCTGGTTCAATTCGCCACTCTTGTAACGCTCGGCCATCTTGTCCAGCGGCATGATTTTGATCCGGCTGGCCTGGCCGGCGGCACCAAAGGACTGGAAGCGGGCCAGGCAAATCTTCTTGGCGGCTTCGCGTGCCGGTTTGAGATAGTCGCGCGGATCGAACTTCGACGGATTTTCGGCAAAATAGCGCCGGATCGCGCCAGTCATGGCCAGCCGAATGTCGGTGTCGATGTTGACTTTGCGCACGCCATGCTTGATCCCGGTGACGATTTCCTCGACCGGCACACCGTAGGTTTCCTTCATGTCGCCACCGAATTCGCGAATTTCGGCCAGCAATTCCTGGGGCACCGACGAGGAACCGTGCATCACCAGGTGACAATTGGGTATCCGCTGGTGAATTTCTTTGATTCGATCGATGGCCAGGATGTCGCCAGTGGGCTTCTTGGTAAATTTGTAAGCACCATGCGAAGTACCGATGGCGATGGCCAGGGCGTCGCATTGCGTCTGTTTGACGAAGTCGGCAGCCTGCTCTACGTCGGTGAGCAGTTGTTCGCGAGTCATCTGACCATCGGCGCCGTGGCCGTCTTCCTTGTCGCCGCGCATCGTTTCCAGCGAACCAAGTACGCCGAGTTCGCCTTCGACCGACACGCCGATGGCGTGCGCGAATTCGACCACCTTGCGGGTGGTGTCGACGTTGTATTCATACGAGGCGACGCTCTTACCATCGGCCATCAACGAACCGTCCATCATCACCGACGAGAAACCCGAACGGATGGCGGCCATGCATACCGCCGGCGATTGGCCGTGATCCTGGTGCATGACGATGGGGATATGCGGATACGCTTCGAGAGCGGCCAGGATCTGGTGGCGCAAAAAGGGTTCGCCAACATACTTGCGAGCGCCGGCGGAGGCTTGCATGATCACCGGCGCGTCGACTTCGGCAGCGGCTTCCATGATTGCCCAAACCTGTTCCATATTGTTGACGTTGAAGGCAGGCAGACCGTAGCCGTTCTCGGCGGCATGGTCGAGGAGTTGACGCATTGATACTAAGGGCATGGTTTCTCTCCAAAAATTGACCAGTTGCTAGAACCAGGGCAGCGACCAGGGGCACTGCCCAAAACTGTTGGGGTTTGCGGCGACCCGTGTCCGGCGTCTGGGCCAGCACGGTCTGTGTATTATTCGTGGTCGTACGGTTGCTGATCTCCGACGCGAACGATCTTCAAAGTGTTGGTCCCCCCGCTGGTGCCCATCGGATCGCCCGAGGTCAACACGATGAAGTCGCCTTTTTGGACGATACCGGTATTCATCAGCAGTTGTTCGGCGTCAAAAAGCAGTTCGTCGCGAGTGGTCGGGCGTTGCGACATGAACAGAGGAAAAACCGCGCGGAAAAGGCTCATCTTGGTCACGGCTTCGGGCCGTGGCGTCAGCGCGTAAACCGGCACCCCGCAGTTGAGACGGCTCATCCACAAGGCGGTGGCGCCGGACTCGCTGAGCGCGGCGATCGCTTTGACCTTGAGGTGGTGCGCGGTCCAGATCGCGGCTAGCGAGATGGTCTGATCGATGCGCGTGAAGATGCGGTTGAGAAATTCGCGATCAAGAGTGATTTCGGACGATTTTTCGGCTTCCAGACAAATCCGGGCCATCGCTTCGACGGTTTCCACCGGGTATCTGCCGGAAGCGGTTTCGGCGGAAAGCATCACCGCATCGGTGCCGTCGAGAACGGCGTTGGCGACATCGGAGACTTCGGCGCGCGTCGGCGCCGGTGAATGAATCATCGACTCCATCATCTGGGTAGCGGTGATCGCCAGTTTGTTCTTTTCGCGCGCCAGCCGGATCATTCGCTTCTGCAGGGCCGGTACGGCGGCGTCGCCAACTTCGACTGCCAGGTCGCCACGGGCGACCATCACCCCATCGGAGGCGGCGATGATTTCTTCGAGCGCCTCGACGGCTTCAACGCGTTCGATCTTGGCGATGGTCAGCGCATGGCCACCGGCGGCATTGATCAACTGCTTGGCCATGTACATGTCGGCGGAGCTTTTTGGAAACGAAACAGCCACGAAATCAACGCCGATGCTCGCCGCGGTACGGATATCCTCCATGTCCTTGGCGGTCAACGCGGGAGCCGAAAGTCCTCCCCCTTGCCGATTGATGCCTTTGTTGTTCGACAGTTCTCCGCCATGGCGGACCGTGGTGAAGATCTCCGAGCCCATCACCCGTTCAACCACCAGCACGATACGACCGTCATCGAGCAACAGTACGCTGCCCGCCGACACGTCGCGCGTGAGATCTTTGTAATCGAGACCGACACGCTCCTGATTGCCGAGTTCGCAGTTGGCATCGAGGATGAAACGGGCGCCTTTTTCCAGCCAGATTTTACCGTCGGCGAATTTGCCGACACGGATTTTCGGGCCTTGCAAGTCGGCGAGAATGCCGACCGGCCGGTTGATCCGGGCCATAACCTCGCGCACCAGGCGCGCGCGTTCGATGTGGTCCTCCCGGCTGCCATGAGAAAAATTGAGGCGTACGACATCGACGCCCGCCAATATCATCCGCTCCAGCACTTCGGCATCCGAAGACGCGGGTCCGAGGGTGGCGACAATTTTGGTGTCTCGTGACATGTATTTCCTATGTATTGTGCAGGGTCGCGCGGAGATACCGCGGCGGTTGGCCGCTCAACGGAAGGAATCGAGCGGACCTGGTAAACGGCAGCCTGTCTGTGGCACGGCAAAATGCGTCAACGCGTGCAAACAGGAAGAGCCTCGGTCTCGATGCTGGCGATGATGATATGGCGAGAATGGCGTCAAAAACCAGACCATGGCGCGATAACAGGCCAAACCATGTGGCCGATGAAACACAGTGACAACGAGATAGTTCCAGTCGGTCAGCGCGATCAGGCAAGGATGAGATAAAACCTGCCGAAGTCTAGCGGCAGCGCCGATGCCGTGCCGTGACTTATTTGTCGATTAACGCCGTTCCCCTCTTCGACCGCCATGCGGCAGCGGGACGTCCGCAGACGTCCCGGAGCGCATTTTAGCGGGACATTACACGAACCATTTCCAGCACTTTGCAGGAATAACCCCATTCGTTGTCGTACCAAGCCACGACTTTGACGAAGGTGCCGTCGAGCGACATGCCGGCTTCGGCATCGAATACCGAGGTGCAGCTTTCACCACGGAAATCGGTGGCGACGACCTTTTCGTTGGTGTAGCCGAGAACGCCCTTCATCGTCGTTTCGGACGCCGTCTTCATCGCTTCGCAAATGGCTTCATAAGTGGCTTCGTTCTTCAGTTCGACGGTCAGATCAACCACCGAAACGTCGGATGTCGGCACACGGAATGCCATGCCGGTCAGTTTCTTGTTCAATTCCGGGATGACCTTACCAACCGCTTTGGCGGCACCGGTCGATGAAGGAATGATGTTTTCGAGAATGCCACGACCGCCGCGCCAGTCCTTGTTCGAGGGACCGTCGACCGTCTTCTGGGTGGCGGTGGCCGCATGCACCGTGGTCATCAGACCACGCTTGATTCCCCAGTTGTCATTCAGCACCTTGGCTACGGGTGCCAAGCAGTTGGTGGTGCAGGAGGCATTCGAGATGATCGTCTGGCCGGCATAGGTCTGCTCATTGACGCCAAAGACGAACATCGGCGTGTCGTCCTTGCTCGGCGCGCTCTGGATGACTTTCTTGGCCCCGGCGTCGAGGTGCTTCTGGCACGATTCAGTGGTCAGGAAAAGCCCGGTCGATTCGACGACGATATCGGCGCCGACTTCGTTCCATTTCAGTTCGGCCGGATCCTTGACGGCGGTCAGGCGGATTTTCTTGCCATTGACCACCAGCGTGTTGCCTTCGACGGCGACACTGCCTTTGAAACGGCCATGCACCGAGTCGTACTTGAGCATGTAAGCCAGATAATCCGGTTCCAGCAGGTCGTTGATGCCGACGATTTCAATTTCCGGAAAATTTTGAACCGCGGCGCGGAAAACCATCCGACCGATGCGGCCAAAACCATTGATACCAACTTTGATAGTCATGAAACAGTCTCCTAAAAAAATACAACGATGGTTTCACCGTCTTGGCCACCTCGGCCACCGTGAAACCGAAAAGTCAAACAATTCACCGGCCTGGCCGGCTCACCAACACGCATGATCCTTCCGGCGCCGTGTCGATCCCGACTGGCTGCCGTCCAAAACCAAAACTGCCACCCCCTGGCGAGGCGCATGACTCGCGACACGCCGCCTATTGGACCATCCTTCCGATAGGTGCCCTGAACTAAAAATGAATGTCGCCGGACTTCGTCGATCGTCCCGACAGACGAAATGCTCCTTGCCGCGACGGGAGCGCAATCGACGCTTCGATGACCTGGCAGAAAGAGGCGCGATTGATCTGGCGCAGGAGTGACGCGGCAAGCTTGCTGCCCACCCCGGAGCATTGAGTAAAAGAGCGAAAGCCCAAGCAAAAAAAGCCGATACAGCAACATGCGAAGCGGAGTCGCCAGTCTCGGCGTTGAGCATTGGCCGGTTCCGACCCATCCCGCGAACCTGCCGAACCCATCCCCAGACCGGACACAGGCGAAGTGCGTTACGGAGGCGAAAGCGCTGCGCACAATGGATCGCCAGTCAAGAAATCAGCGGTCGG
>JAEUOJ010000096.1 GCA_016789495.1 Accumulibacter sp.
CGGGGTCCGCTCTCTCCTGAGTTTCACGACGACGTGCACTCTCGCAAGGTCGCGTCTAGAGATGAGCGTTCTGGTGTCGATCAGCGTGCCGCCGTGCCGCCGTGCCGCCGGAAGATGATTGACCGCCGATGAATGTCAATAAAATCACTTTTTCATCAGGCCGAGTCGTTAGAATCCCGCTTTTGTTCGCTGATCGTCAAACCGCCATGAACGATGCTTACCTGCTGCCCGAATTGATTGCCCGTTCAGCCAACCGCGCACCGGAAACCCTGGCGCTGACCTACGCCGCGCAGTCGATGAGTTACGGCGCCTTGCAGCAGGCGGTCGCCGCCTTCGCTGGCGGCCTGCGCGAACTCGGTCTGCAGCGCGGCGAGCGCGTTGCCATTTACCTTGAGAAACGATTTGAGACGGTGATCGCCAGTTTCGGTGCCGCCGCCGCCGGGGGGGTCTTCGTGCCGGTCAATCCGCTGTTGAAAGCCGAGCAGGTCGCCTACATCCTGCGCGACTGCAACGTGCGGGTGCTGATCAGTTCCAGCGAGCGGCTGGCGCTGCTGCAACCGGCGCTGGCCGCTTGTCCCGATCTGCGACTGCAAGTGACGGTCAATCCCGAGGCGTCGCCGGCCGGCGACGACACAACGCCGGCCATGGGCTGGGAAAATGTGCTGCAAGCCGGCGCCGGTCGCGGCGGTCATCGGGTGATCGATACCGATATGGTGGCGATCCTATACACCTCGGGAAGCACCGGCAAACCGAAAGGCGTCGTCCTGTCGCATCGCAACATGGTCGCCGGCGCAAAAAGCGTTGCCAGTTATCTTGAAAACAACGCCGACGACACCCTGCTCGCCGCCCTGCCGCTGTCCTTCGACGCCGGATTCAGCCAGTTGACCACCGCTTTTCACGTCGGCGCGCGCGCGGTGTTGCTCAATTACCTGCTGCCGCGCGACGTACTCAAGGCGCTGGTGCGCGAAAAAGTCACCGGTCTGACCGCCGTGCCGCCGCTGTACATCCAGCTGGCCGGACTCGACTGGCCGGCGGGGGTCGACGAACACCTGCGCTATTTCGCCAACACCGGCGGCCGCATGCCGCGCGAAACGCTCAATACCCTGCGCGCGCGGGCGCCGCGCAGCCGGCCGTTCCTGATGTATGGTCTGACCGAAGCCTTTCGCTCGACCTTCCTGCCACCGAGTGAGGTCGACCGCCGTCCGGATTCGATCGGCAAGGCGATTCCGAACGCCGAAATCCTGGTCCTGCGCGAAGACGGCTCGCCGTGCGCGGCCAATGAAACTGGCGAACTGGTGCATCGCGGCGCGCTGGTCGGCCTGGGATATTGGAACGATCCGCAGAAAACCGCCGAGCGCTACCGGCCGTTGCCGGCTCGGACGCCAGGGCGCGACAGCGGTCTGGTGCTGCCTGAAATCGCCGTCTTTTCGGGTGACAGCGTGCGCATGGACGAAGAAGGCTTCCTGTATTTTGTCGGTCGCCGTGACGAAATGATCAAGACCTCGGGATATCGGGTCAGCCCGACCGAAGTCGAGGAGGTGCTCTACGCGACGCGGATGGTCGGTGAATGCGCCGCCTTCGGACTCGACCATCCGATGCTCGGGCAAGCGATCCAAGCGGTGGTCACCCCACCCGCCGGCGGCGAGGTGGACCCGGTGGCGCTGCTCGCCGAGTGCCGACAGCGGATGCCGGCGTACATGGTGCCGGCGGCCATTGCCGTCCGCCAGGGACCGCTGCCGCGTAATCCGAATGGCAAGATCGACCGTAAACTGCTGGCCAGCGAATTCGTCGCCGATAATGAAAGCGCTGCCGGATGATTGATCCTCGCGATCGATCGACCGTTTCCCGCCACCTTCCAGCAAAGGGTTCCACAGGTGAATAAAAGCGAACGAACGCCTCCCCGTCACTCGCCGATGAGCCAGTTCCCGGTTCGCGACGGCGAACTGCTGATCGGCGGCATCCCCTTGTCGCGCCTTGCCGAGCGGGTCGGCCGGACGCCGTTTTACGCCTACGACCGGCAATTGCTCACCGAGCGGGTCGCCGCGCTGCGCGCCGCGCTGCCGCCGTCGGTGAAAGTGCATTACGCGATGAAAGCCAACCCGATGCCGGCGCTGGTCGGCCACCTGGCCCGGCTGGTCGATGGGATCGACGTCGCCTCGGCCGGCGAGTTGAAAATCGCCCTAGACGCTGGCGCCGACCCGCACGAGATCAGCTTCGCCGGCCCGGGCAAACAGCAGAGTGAACTGCGACAGGCGGTGGCTGCCGGCATTCTGATCAACGTCGAATCGTTCCGCGAAGTCGCCGAACTGGCGGCGATCAGCGTGGCCAGCGGTCTGCCGGCGCGCGTCGCGGTACGGGTCAATCCCGACTTCGAGCTGAAAAGCTCGGGGATGAAAATGGGCGGCGGCGCCAAACAGTTCGGCGTCGATGCCGAACAGGTGCCAGCCTTGCTCGACGAAATCGGTTGCGCCGGCCTGGTCTTCGAAGGGTTCCACCTGTTTGCCGGCTCGCAGAATCTCAAACCGGAAGCGATCATCGACGCGCAGCAGAAAAGCTTCGACCTCGCCTGCCGGCTGGCGGAGTCGGCGCCATCGCCGGTGCGTTTCCTCAACCTCGGCGGCGGTTTCGGCATCCCCTATTTCCCCGGCGAGCAACCGCTGTCGCTGGCGGCGATCGGCGACAATCTGGCGCGGATCGCCGAGCGCGCCGCCAGCGAACTGCCGGCGACCGAACTGGTCATCGAACTCGGCCGTTACCTGGTCGGCGAAGCCGGTATTTACGTGACCCGCATCGTCGACCGCAAGGTATCGCGCGAGCATACTTTCCTGGTCACCGACGGCGGATTGCACCACCACTTGTCGGCGTCGGGCAACTTTGGCCAAGTGATCCGCAAGAACTACCCGGTGGCGGTTGGCAATCGCATGCCGTCCGACGAGACGGCATGCGAAACGGTATCGGTGGTCGGCCCGCTGTGCACCCCGCTCGACCTGCTCGCCGACCACATGGCCTTGCCGGTAACGCGCACCGGCGATCTGGTGGTCGTCTTCCAGTCCGGTGCCTACGGATTCACCGCCAGTCCACAAGCCTTCCTCGGTCACCCGGCCTGCGTCGAGGTGCTGGTATGAACCGTCTCCCTCTTCAGCCGCGATGAATGCCGCGCCGCCGCTCCCCGACGCTGCGCAGCGCGTCGCCGACGCTCTGCAGGCGATCGGTCACCGCCAGCCGGTGACGATGTTGCCGGCGACCGGTCGGACCTCCGCCGAAGCCGCCGCCGCGCTGGGCTGTCAGGTCGCCGAAATCGCCAAATCGGTGGTTCTCCGCCGGCTGGCCGACGACGCGGCGGTGATGATCGTCGCCAGCGGTGTCAACCGGGTCGATGAAAGCAAGGTCGCCGCCCTGCTCGGCGCCGTCGGCAAGGCCGACGCCCGTTTCGTCAAGGAACGCACCGGCTATTCGATTGGCGGTGTCTGTCCGATCGGCCACCCGCAGCCGTTATCGATCCTGATCGACGCCGACCTGCTGCGCTACCCGCGGATCTGGGCCGCCGCCGGCCACCCGCACGCGGTGTTCCAGTTGACGCCGCAGGAATTGCTGGCGATGACCGGCGCACCGGCGGTCGACATCGCCCAGCGCTGAACCGCCGGCGATCATTCAGCAGAGCCGCCAATCGGCGCGTTGGCCGCCGCTGGAAAAAGCAGGCCGATGCGCAGTCCGCCGTGCTCGGCGTCGGCCAGTTCGACCGTCGCGCGATGTACTTCGGCGATTTCCCTGACGATCGCCAGCCCCAGGCCGCAGCCGCTGCCCGGCGTGCCGGGCAGTCGATAGAAACGCTCGAAAACCCGCTCGCGCGCCGCCGTCGGGATCCCCGGCCCGTTGTCCTCGACCTCCAGGAAAGCGCGTTCGCCGCGTCGACCGCTGCGCACCGTCACCACGCCGGGCGATGGTGCGTAGCGCAAGGCATTGTCGATCAGGTTGGCCAACGCCTCTTGCAGCAGCCACGGGATGCCGACCACCGTCGCCGGCGCGATTTCGAAACCGAGATCGATCTCCCGAGCCAGTGCCCGGTCGAGAAAAATCGACGCCGCCCGTTCGGCGAGCGTTGCCAGCGACACCGTTTCGAAAACCGGCGCCGCGCCGGCCGCTTCGGCGCGGGCGAACAGCAGCAGCTGGTCGACCAGATGCGCGATCCGGCTGGTGGCGTCGTCGAGCCGCCTCAGACGGTGAGGATCGCCGGCGAAGCGTCCCTCGGCGGCGGCCAATTCGATCTGGGTCTGCAAACCGGCCAACGGCGTGCGCAACTGGTGCGCGGCGTCGGTGAGGAAACGCCGCTGCGCTTCCGCCGATTGACGCAACAACGCGAACAGCGCGTTCAGTCGCGCCAGTAACGGGCGGATCTCGCGCGGCGTTGCCTCGGCGGCGATGGCGCGCAGATCGCTCGGCGAACGGGTGGCGATTTCCCGCTCGATCGTCACCAACGGTCGCAAACCCTTGCGGACACCGAAATAGACCGCCAGGAACGTTGCCGCGATCACCGCCAGCGTCGGCCCGACCATCGCCGCGAGAATTTTGGCGCTGGCGGTGCGCCGTTTGCTTAACGTTTCGGCAACGGTGATCAGCACCTCGCCGTGCGGTGAATGCAGCCGGTAGCCGATCGCCCGCGTCGCCGTGCCCCGGAAATCGCGATCGGCAAACGCCGGATGCGGCGCGCCAACCGCGTCGACCGACGGCAGGTCGGCGTCGCCGGCGAGCAGCGTGCCGTGCCGGTCGCGCACCGAGAAAAATATCTGGTCAGCCGAATCACGACGCAGCATCGCCTCCGCTTCGCCGGAAAGCTCGACCCGCAGCAACTCGCCGCTCTCGATGTGGGAGGCGATGTCCAGCGCACTGTCGGCCAGCGCCAGATCGAAGGCGGCGTTGGCGGTCTCCTCGGCCAGACGGTATCCGAAGAAGATGCTGCCGGCGAAGACCGCCGCCAGCGGCAGCAGAATCGCCAGCATCAGTCGCTGGCGAAGCCCGAGCACCACCTGTGGTCGGAGGGGCTTAGCCGGCGGCGGCATCGATCCGGTAACCGATGCCACGAACGGTGCGGATGTCGATCCCTCCCGCCGCCAGCTTGCCGCGCAGGCGCGAGACATACACCTCGACGGCATTGCCAGTGAGCTCCTTGTCCCAGCCGGCCAGCGTCTGCATCAGTCGCTCCTTGCTCAGCACGTTTGGCGAAGCCAGCAACAGCGCTTCGAGCAGCGCCCACTCGCGCCGGGTCAGATCGAGCGACGTGCCGTTCAAGCTCGCCTGCTGGCGGTTGATGTCCAGTGTCAGGCCGTTGTGACGCAGGCAATTGTCGCCGCGGGCATGCGAACGACGCAGCAGCGCCCGCAAACGCGCGCACAGTTCAGCGAGCTGGAAGGGCTTGGCCAGATAATCGTCGGCGCCGACGTCCAGACCGCTGACCATTTCCTCGAGACTGCCGCGCGCGGTAAGCACCAGCACCGGCAAGGTGTTGCCCCGCGCTCGCAGATGGCGGATCAGCGTCAGCCCGTCGGATTGCGGCAGCCCGATGTCGACCACGGCCAGATCGAACGCGCCGTCGCGCAGCGACTCGGCGGCCGCTTCCGCCGACCCGGCCAGGTCGACGGTGAAACCGGCTTGCGACAAGCCCTGTTTCAAACCACTGGCGACCAGTTCGTCGTCCTCGATGACCAAAATGCGCATCGTCGTCACTCCTGTCGACAGTATACCGCCGGCGATACGACGCTTGCCGGCTTTGTCCGACTCAATGCCGCGCCTTGATCACGCTTCCTCCATCATCCGGATCGATCCGTAGGACAATCGCAGCGCGGCACCGATGACCAGGAAACGTCGATCCGAGCCGCGGAGTCAGTCGCCGTCCCGCCACCGCCGACTTTATCGCCAATCCCTTTCCAGGAGATGAAATGAAGGAATCCCTCAAGCCCGGCATCAAGTACGTGCACCAATTCAAGGTTCCCCCATCGAAGACGGTGCCCGCGCTATATCCTGAGTCTGAAGAATTCGTCGCCATGCCCGAGGTGTTCGCCACCGGCTTTCTGGTGGGATTGCTGGAGTGGGCCTGCATCAGGGCAATCAACCCTCATCTGGACTGGCCGAAAGAACAAACCGTCGGTACCCGCATCGACGTTAGTCACGAGGCCGCGACTCCAGCCGGATTTGTGGTCGACGCAACGGTCGAGTTGCTTGCCGTCGAAGGAAAAAAACTGCTGTTCTCCGTCGAGGCTCACGACGGCGTCGAACGGATTGCCAAAGGACGTCACGAACGTTTCGTCATCGACAAGGAAAGGTTCGACGGCAAATTGGCGTCGAAAGCCGCCGGCAAATAGCCGAGAATTTCAGGGAGCGCGTCGTTCAGCGCCGCCTTGCTCGGCGTTGAATCCGTTTGGTCACTCGGCCAAGCGTGCCGGCGCGGGCCGCCGCGGCAGCGAGCGCCGGCGGAAGGCTCTGTTCAGCGATTTCGCGAATCGCCTTGAGCATGCCGCCCTCTTCGGCCGATCGCCGCGGCCGTTGATGATTCTCCAGTCCCTGTCGCGATCCTGTGGCATGTGAGGTTCATCCGGTGACGGCTTGGCGAACTCTGCGATAATGCTGTCGGCCGGGCGACTCCTCGTCGTCCATTGCTCCGACATCGACCGCCGTTGCCGGCTCATTTCGCTTTCGTGGGTCAATTCGCTGTCAGGCTGACGCTTAAATGTCCTTATTGCTGCTGGTCGACGGGTCGTCGTATCTCTACCGTGCTTTTCATGCCATGCCCGACTTGCGGACTGCGCAAGGGGAGCCGACCGGCGCGTTGCACGGCGTGCTGAACATGTTGCGGCGTCTGGATAGCGATCACCGGACGGCAGGAGCGACCTATAGAGCCTGCGTGTTCGACGCCAAGGGCAAGACCTTCCGCGACGACTGGTTTGCCGAATACAAGGCCAACCGCCCGCCGATGCCGGATGATCTGGCGCGGCAAATCGAACCGCTGTCGCAGGCGATCGTCGCTCTCGGCTGGCCGCTGCTGTGTGTAGACGGCGTCGAAGCCGACGATGTGATTGGTACGCTGGCGCAGCAGGCGGCCGCACAAGGGCTGCGGGTGGTGATCTCGACCGGCGACAAGGACCTCGCGCAACTGGTGACGTCTCAAATCAGTCTGATCAACACCATGAGCGAGGAAACGCTCGACGAAAACGGCGTACGCAACAAGTTCGGTGTGCCGCCTGAACGGATCGTCGATTACCTGACGCTGGTCGGCGACGCGGTGGACAACGTTCCCGGGGTGGACAAGGTCGGCGCCAAGACGGCGGCCAAGTGGCTGGCCCAATACGGTTCGCTCGACGGCGTGATCGCCGCCGCACCGGAAATCGGCGGTGTCGTCGGTCAGAATCTGCGCCGGGCGCTCGATTTCCTGCCTCTGGCGCGGCGTCTGCTGACCATTCGTTGCGATGTCGATTTGCCGTTGACCCTTGCCGAACTGACGCCGCGGGTGATCGATGCTCCGCGTCTCGTCGAGTTGTTCACGCACTTCGAAATGCGTAGCTGGCTGAAAGAGACGTCGCAGACCGTCGTCAACGCGTTGCCGTTGGCTGCCCCGACGCCTCCCTCTCCACCGCCGCCGGCCGACGGCACTGCCCATCGCGCCGACTATGAAACGATTCTCGACTGGCCGACCTTCGAACGCTGGCTGACAAAAATCGAGTCGTGTCCATTGACCGCGCTGGATTCCGAGACGACCAGCCTCGACCCGCTCGCTGCTCGTCTGGTCGGCCTGTCGCTGGCCGTCGCGCCGGGCGAAGCGGCGTATCTGCCGCTGGGACATGCCTATCCCGGGGCGCCGGCGCAATTGCCGCGCGACGAGGCCCTGGCCCGATTGCAACCGTGGTTGCAATCGCCGAGGCACGCCAAGATCGGCCAGCATTTGAAGTACGACCAGCATGTTTTTGCCAACCACGGCATCGCGTTGGCCGGTGTGGCGCACGACACGCTGCTGCAGTCCTACGTCCTGGAATCCGGTCAGGAGGGCGTGCGCGGCCACGATCTGGGTCAGTTGGCGAGCCGTCATCTCGGGCTGACGACCATCGCCTATGAATCGATATGTGGCAAAGGCGCCGGCCAGATCGGTTTCGAGCAGGTGGCGATCGATCAGGCCGCCGAATATGCGGCCGAGGACGCCGACCTCTGCCTGCGCTTGCATCGTCAGCTCTACCCACGGATCGCGGCCGATCCCGGGCTGAACCGGATTTACCAGGATATCGAAATGCCGGTCCGCGACATTCTGTTCCGCATGGAGCGCGCCGGAGTGCTGGTTGACGCGCCGCTGCTCGCCGAACAGAGCCACGAACTTGGCAAACGGCTGATCGAACTCGAACAACGGGCGCATACGCTGGCCGGACAGCCGTTCAACGTCAATTCGCCGAAGCAACTGGCCGAAATTCTTTTTGTCCGACTAGGTCTGCCGGTCAAGAAAAAAACACCGTCGGGAACGCCGTCGACCGACGAGGAGGTGCTCTCCGAACTGGCGCTCGACTACCCGCTGCCGAAAATCCTCCTCGAAGCGCGCCAATTGGCCAAACTCAAGGGCACTTACACCGACAAACTGCCGAAAATGATCAACCCGAGCACGGGCCGGGTACATACCAGCTACGCGCAGGCGGTGGCGGTCACCGGCCGGCTGGCGTCGAACGACCCCAATCTGCAGAACATTCCGGTGCGCACCGCCGAAGGCCGCCGCATTCGCGCCGCGTTCGTCGCGCCGCCGGGGGCGTCGATCGTCTCGGCCGACTATTCGCAGATCGAACTGCGGATCATGGCCCATCTTTCGGAGGACCCACGCCTGCTCGCCGCCTTTGCCGCCGGCGAGGATGTGCATCGCGCCACGGCCGCCGAGATCTTCGGGGTGGCGCCGGAAGTCGTCACCACCGATCAGCGCCGGGTGGCCAAAACGATCAACTTTGGCTTGATCTACGGCATGAGCGCCTTCGGGCTGGCACGGCAACTCGACATCGAACGCGGCGCGGCGCAGAGCTACATCGATCTCTATTTTGCGCGCTATCCTGGCGTCGCCCGTTACATGGCCAGCACCCGCGAATCGGCCAAGCGTCTGGGCTACGTCGAAACCGTTTTTGGACGTCGGTTGTGGTTACCGGAAATCCGTGCCAGTCAAGCCGCTCGCCGGCAAGGGGCCGAGCGCGCGGCGATCAACGCGCCCATGCAGGGATCAGCGGCCGACCTGATCAAGACGGCGATGATCGCCGTCCAGCGGTGGCTCGATGCCGAGCGGTTGTCCAGCCGATTGTTGTTGCAGGTGCACGATGAACTGATTCTCGAGGTGCCGGACGGCGAACTGGCGCTGGTTCGCGGCGAATTGCCGAAACGGATGACCGAATTCAGTCGTTTGCGCGTGCCGTTGCTAGTCGATCTCGGCGTTGGCGCCAATTGGGATCAGGCGCATTGAACGCGCCGAAGGAAGTCGATCGGCCCACCATCGCCGGAGTCGCGCCGGCAGGACGTGGCGCGCTGCGGCTGGCCGTGCTGACCAGCGCGGTTGTTCTTGCCGGCTGCGCGACGTCGTTACCGTCGGCCACGGTTTACTTGAACGAGGGCTTCGACGCTCACGAAACGTTTTCGCGTCTGTTCGATGCCGATGTCGCCGCCACTTGCGAAGCCGCCCGCCGAACGTTGCTCAGCCAGGGCTACCTGCCGAGCGCGGTGCGCAGCGATTCGCTCAGCGCCAGCAAGAGCTTTCAACCGGAAGGCGAAGTCCATGTGCAGATCGTCATCAACGTCGTCTGCGTCGCCGAGGGTGGCCACCGGCAACTGGCCACCGCCTACGTCAACGCCATCCAGGACCGTTATGCGTTGAAGAAAAACCCCAATTCGGCCAACGTCGGCGTCAGCGCGTTCGGCTCGGTGTCGATTCCCCTGACCGCCAGCGCCGACTCGCTGGTCAAGGTGGCCAGCGAAACGATTCCCGCCGGGCCGTTCTACGATCGATTTTTCGCCCTGATGCAACGCCAGTTGACACAACACGCGCCCTCGGCGGGCGAGGATTGAATTTTCCGTCCGCTCAGGGTTTGCGCGCCACCATGCCAATTAGTGCCGAACGGCCGCGGTGGCCGGGTCCCTCGTCGATCACGTCCTCGTACTCGACCAGTTCCTCGATCTGCCAGTCGGCGAAAGCGCTGCGCAGCAGGTCCTCGGTATACAGATTTTCGACCGCGGAGGGGCCGCCGGTCCGGTAGTCGAGCTGCCGCGGCGTATAGCCTTGCAGCAGCAAGCGACCGCCGCGACGGGTGAGTTGCCGCAGGACGGTGAATTGGCGCGAACGCTCCGCCGGGCCGACGAACTGAATGAAAATGGCTACCACCCAATCGAAAGCGGCCACCAGTTCGCCAGGTGGCCAGTCGTCGGCCAGCATGTCGGCGAGCAGAAAGCGCACGTCGACCCGCCAACCAGCGGCGAGGCGACGTGCTTTGGCGATGGCCACCGGCGAAATTTCGACGGCCGTGGTCAATAGGCCCTGTTCGGCCAGCCAGACCGAGTTCCGTCCTTCACCATCAGCGATGGCGATCGCCGTCGTGCCGCCAGCCAGCAGGTGCTCGCGACGCGCCAGGAAGCGGTTCGGCGCGGTGCCGAAAAGATAATCGTCACCCGCCGCCCGGTAACGCTCGCTCCAGACGCGTTCCTGATCGATGCTCATCGCGTTTCCAGGTCGCCCGGGTGGCCGATCCGCGCGGGCGACACTCCGATCGCCCGGTCGACGGCGGCGATGGCGTGCAGGCTGGTGGTATCGAACAACGGTACCGCGGCATCGCTCTCATCGACCAACAACGTGATTTCCGTGCAGCCGAGAATGATCCCTTCGGCGCCCGCGCTGACCAGTCTGGCGATCATTTGCCTGAATTCGGCACGCGAGGCCTCGGTAAACTGGCCCTGACACAGTTCGTCGTAGATCACGCGATGCATCCGCTCGCGCTCAGCCGGACCGGGAAGCAGTACCCGCAAGCCGTGCTGATCGGACAATCGCTGGCGATAGAACTCTTCTTCGAGCGTGAAACGCGTGCCGAGCAGACCGACGGTCGTTAGACCGGCGCGTCGAATCGCCGTCGCCGTTGGGTCGGCGATATGCAGTAAAGGGAGCGGCGTGGCCGCTTCGATAGCTGGCGCGACTTTGTGCATCGTGTTCGACGCCAACAGCAGGAAGTCGGCACCACCCGCGGCCAGACGTTTCGCCGCCTCGGCCAGATAGGCGCCAGCCGCGTGCCAGTCGCCGGCGCGTTGCAGCGCTTCGACTTCCTGAAAATCGACGCTGTATAACAAAATTTTCGCCGAATGAAGCGCTCCGAGCCGCCTTTGTGCCGTCTCGTTGATCTGTCGGTAATAAAGAGCCGTCGACTGCCAGCTCATGCCGCCGATCAAGCCGATGGTTTTCAAGGAAAAACCCTCATTAGCCAGTGGGTCAGTCATGGGAAAAGGGCCCGATATGAAGAAAATTGATTATATTCACCGAAATAATATATTTGATGAATGCCGATGTAAATATGTGACTGATTATTAATCGAATTGGTTTATTTGCGCGTGGTTTGTCATCAAAAATACTGGCATTGGGCCAGGAAATAACCCATCGGATGCGTTCTGTCAACTGTTTCATAATCTTGGCCATGTTCGTCGACGCCCGGTAAAATCGGCCTTCCGGTCGTTCAGACCCAGCCGTAAATAATCTGGGTGGCCGGAGAATAAATCATAATTAACAGCACTGTCTGGGTTTATCCATTTTGACTCGACAGTCGATCAATAGGGGGTCTTCATGGCAGAACAGAAACTGGGAAATCCCGCAGTAGTTGGTTTGGCGGGCTTTGGTCTGACCACTATGGTGTTGCAGTTCCATAATGTTGGTTGGATGGGAATGGGGCCGGTGATCTGGTTGGGGCTGATCTTCGGCGGCTTGGCACAGATGATCGCCGGTTTGCAGGAGATGAAAACCGGTAATAACTTCGGTTATTGCGCGTTCACCGCTTATGGTTGTTTCTGGATTTCTTTGGCATTATTGCTGATTGGCAACCATTACAATCTTTATACCTCCAGCAAAACGGATGTCGGCTGGTTCTTGATCGCCTGGACTGGGTTCACGGCGATTCTATGGATCGGTTCGATGCGCGTCAGCAATGCCTTGGCGACCACGTTCACCTTGTTGTTGATCGGTTTCGTGCTGCTCGATCTGGCGCATTTCGGTTATCCGGATCTAACCGTAGTCGCTGGCTATGAGTTGATGGTTTGCGCGGCTTTGGCGTGGTATGTGATGGCGCATATCATTTTTGCCGATTTGTTTGGCCGTGATGTCTTGCCGGTCGGCAAGCCGTGGATCGGTTGAATCTAGCATCGATCAGCCAATTGCTGCTCACTACCACCGAACGGAAACAAGGAGTATCGTCAATGAAAATCAAACATTTCGTCGGTCTGATCGGCCTGATGATCTGCAGCGGAACTATGCCGGTCCTGGCTGCCGATGCCGACACGGCCACTGCCGAGGAAGTAATCAACAAAGTCCGTGCCGCCGCCCGCTTTTTGCATGACAAAGGCTTTTCCGGCTACGCCGAGATCAACAACCGGGATAGTCGTTGGGTCTGGAAGGACAGCTATGTCTTTGTCTATGACTGCCGTAAGGACCGGATGATCGCTCATCCGCTGCGTCCGGATCTGGTCGGTCGGCCGATCATGCAGATCACCGATAACAGCGGTAAATTCATTTTCAAGGAATTATGCAAGGTCGGTAGCGAACCGCACGGTGGCTGGGTGGAATACAGTTGGACCAAGCCAGGGGCTGGCCGGCTGTCGCGTAAAGCCTCGTACGCGATGACCGCCGACGTCAGCTTCGCCACCGGCATCCAGGTCGGCGCCGGCATCTACGATGAAAACATCACTTTGCCGGAACTGAACAAGGCCATCGAAAAGGTATTCGATCCGGCGAAGTATCCGGCGCTGTAAAGTAATAATTCAGACGGGTCCCGGTTTCGCCGGGGTTCGTCTGATTTCTCCCCTTTCGATTCAGACCATGAAACGCTCCGCCACCCTGATGCAACTCTCTCGCGACCATCACCAGGCATTGAAACTGGCGCTGACCGTGCGGCGACTCGACAGCCATCCCGACGACCAGCAAGTGCGGAGTTTGGCCGACGAGGTGGGGCGCATGATGGTGACCGAACTCGAACCGCATTTTCAGCAAGAGGAAGGCGGTCTGTTGCCGGCGCTGGCCGCGCTGGGCGATACCGGGCAATTGGTTGCCCGAACCCTGGAAGACCACCGTTTTCTGCGGCAGGCGGCGGCCGAACTGCGGCGGCATCCGGACCGGGCCCTGCTGCTGGGCTTTGCCGAACGTCTGCAAGCGCACGTCCGCTTTGAAGAGCGCGAACTGTTCGTGGTGGCCGAGGAACGTCTGAACTTCGATTAGGGCGGGCCGTGGTCGATGCACTGGCCGATTTCACTGTCGCCGGCCCGACCACACGGGGTGGCCCGTCCGATTTGTCGCTGCGGACTCCCCTGCTCGTCCATTTTCACGGCGAGTGTCC
>JAEUOJ010000128.1 GCA_016789495.1 Accumulibacter sp.
AGCCAGTCCAGCGCCCGGTACCAGTCATCGGCGCTGCACGGCCCCACGCCCAGCACATGCCCCAGCGAAGACGTGGCCGTGTCGTCGTGCAGCATGCGGTGCGTGGCCAGCTTGGAGGCGGGCTCGATCAAGCGCGCCACCCGCATGGCCTGCAGCACGGGCGGCAGATCCTGCGGGGCCGAGCCGAACCACACCGACGAGCCCGAGCCGCGGGCACTGCCCAGCACCGCAGCCCCATGACCATGGGGCAGGCTGCGCTCGACCACGAACACCGACTCGGCACTGGGTACGGCCACGCCGCCGCGCATCAACACCTTCAAACCCTCAATCACCTCGCACGACAGGCACGACAGGTTGGCCAGGGTGCGTGCGGACCTTGCCGTCCTCTCGGTAGGACTCGCGCAGAAGGACCGCGGGGGGAGAGTTCCGGTTGGGGATGGACTCAATGTACATGGGCGAACAGGATAGCCGATGTGAGTGGAGCAATCAACAACAAAGTGTCATATTACATGGGTACATATCGAGGCCAGAAAAAGGCCGAAACCCGCATGAATGCTGGGTCACGGCCGGATCAGTGGGCCAAAGTTCGGGTTAATAGTTGTCGAAGGACGCCACCAGGCGAAGATGCCATGCGGCCCAGGCACACAGCAACTGTTCCTGGGCTCGGACGCTTTTTCGGTGCTGTGCGCAGCCGCCATCCTGCCGGCAGCGATTTCCGTGAAGTGCCGCAGGCCCGGGCTCGCCCCGTTCCGAATCCTCTCGCTGACTTCGCGCGGCAATGCGACGATCGGAAAGGCGCCATCATCACGACGTAATCCAGCGACGGATACACGCTGAAGGAGAACGGCGATTACTTCGGTCTGCCCGTGTGAACAAAATCGTGCGTTTCGGCGAATGGGCGCGCCACGAGGAAAATGGAAAGACCTGACTAGTCGGTGTCAACGCCGTCGATCTGTCTCCAGTCGGACAGGCTGCCAGACCACTAACTCGCCGGGGTGACCAAGCGGTAGCGGCGCTCCCCGCGTTCCGACAATTGGCGACGAAACCTGTCGCCGGGCCCGGGCCGACGGGTACGTGCGGTCAAGTCAATTGACATGTGAAATACCGCTGTGCGACAGTGACGCCCTTGTCACGGGAGCAGTCATGTTCGACTTCGACAGCATTCATGACCGTCAGGCTTGGTCGGCGACCAAATGGGTGCGCTATCACGATCGCGATGTCATCCCGCTGTGGATCGCCGACATGGATTTTCCGGTGGCGCCGGCCATCCAGGAGGCGCTGGCCGGCTATGTGGCGCACGGCAATTTCGGCTATCGCTCGGTGCCGCGCGAGTTGCCGCAACTGCTGGTCGAGGACCATCGTCGGCGCTACGGCTGGGCGGTCGATCCGCAGTGGATCGTCTGGCTGCCTGGGCTGGTGCTGGGCCTCAACCTGGCGGTCAAGGCCTGCTGTGCGGAAAACGAGCGCGTGATTTCCTTTTCGCCGGTCTATCCGCCTTTTCTGCAGGCGCCTGTCCTGCAGGGGCGGCAACTGGTCGACGTGCCGCTGCGGCCGACCAACGCCGCCGGTACCGTGCACGCCATCGATTTCGACCGTCTGGAAGAGGCTGTGCAACGACCGGCCGCCGCCGACGGCGCTTTGCTGCCGGCGACCCGTCTGCTGTTGCTCTGCCACCCGCACAACCCGATCGGCCGCCTGTTCACTCCCGATGAACTTGACCGGCTGGCCACCTTCTGCGATCGCCACGGCTTGCTGGTTTGCTCCGATGAGGTGCATTGCGACCTAATCCTTGACGGGCAAACCGCGCATCGCCCTTTCGCGCGCGTGATGGCCGAGCGTTCGCCGGCGCTGCTCGCGCGAACCATTACCCTGCATGGCCCGGGCAAGACCTATAACGTCGCCGGCCTCGGCATCGCCTGGGCGATCATTCCCGACGCCACGCTGCGTCGGCGTTTTCGCGCCGCGATGCAAAGGCTGGTCCCGGACCCTTGCTCCTTCAGCTACAGCGCCTTGCAAGCGGTGTTCAGCGACTGCGAACCGTGGCGACAGGCGCTGCTGGCGCAGTTGCGCGTCAATCGCGATCAGGTGTCGGCGGCTCTGGAGCGCATGGGGCTGGCGCATAGCCATCCGGAAGTGACTTACCTGACCTGGATCGACGCCCGCGCCCTGGCCGCCGAGGTCGGCAACGCCGCGGCCTGGTTCGAGGAGCACGGCGTCGGACTCTCGGATGGGGCCGAATTCGGCCGGCCGGGCTATTTGCGCCTCAATTTCGCCGCGCCGCCAGCCCTACTGCACGAAGCGCTGCAGCGCATGGAGCACGCCATCGCCGCGCTTCGCCAGACCTCTCGACGCGCGTCGGGCGATTCGGCCTGAAAAGGCCGAGTCGGCAGTTTTTCTACCACTCTCAGAAAAAAGAAGGAGACACCATGTTCAACAAAAAACCCCTCTGCCGCAGCCTCGCCGCTTTGAGTCTCGGTGTCGCCGCTGGCAGCACCTTCGCCGGCCCGACGCTCGACGCCATCAAGCAGCGGGGGACGCTGGTCTGCGGCGTGCATACCGGTCTGACCGGTTTTTCCGCACCGGACAAGAGTGGCAAGTACGCCGGCATCGATGTCGATTACTGCAAGGCGCTGGCGGCAGCGATTCTCGGCAGCCCGGACAAAGTCAAATATGTGCCGCTCACCGCGCAGCAGCGCTTCACCGCCCTGCAGTCGGGCGAGATCGATCTGCTCTCGCGCAACACCACCTGGAACTCCAAGCGCGATACGACCATGGGCTCGGTCTTTCCCGGTGTCTGGTTCTACGACGGCCAGGCCTTCGTGATCAATAGCAAGAAGAACCCGAAGGTCAAAAAGCTCGCCGACTTGAACAAGGCTTCGATCTGCGTTGAAACCGGCACCACCACCGAACGCAACATGGCCGACTACGCCCGCGCCAACAAACTGACCTTCAAGCCGGTGGTCTTCGAAGGCCAGGAAGCCACCGAAAAGGCCTTCCAGTCGGGCCGCTGCGACGCCTATACCACCGACTCGTCCGGGATTGCGGCGATGCTGGTCAACCTGCCGAACAAGGGCGATTACACGGTGTTGCCGGAAATCATCTCCAAGGAGCCCCTGGCTCCGATGCTGCGACGTAACGATCAGGAATTCTTCGCCATCGCCCGCTGGATGATCTATGCCCTACAGCAGGCCGAGGAATCGGGCGTGACGCAAGCCAATGTGCTGCGCATGAAAGCGGAAAGCAAGGATCCGGCGGTCCAGCGCCTCACCGGCGCCACCGCGGAAGTCGGCAAGGGCCTCGGTCTCGACGCCGAATGGGCGGTTCGCGCGTTGCAGGCGGTCGGCAACTACGGGGAGAGCTACGAGCGCAACATCAAGCCCTTGGGTCTGGTGCGCGGCATGAACGCACTGTGGAACAAGGGTGGTCTGATGTATCCGATGCCGCTCGACTGATCCCGTCGGCGACCCCCCTCACGCTCCCGTCGCCGGCAGGCGGCGGGGCGAGGCGCATTTCACTCTGCACGGACAACCATGTGTTCCTCTGAGCGCTTCCGCAACATCGTCTACCAGCTCGCGCTGCTGTCCCTCATCGGCGCGCTGATGGGTTATGCCGCTTACAACCTGGTGCACAACCTGGAAAGCCGGGCCATCGCCATCGGTTTTTCCTATCTCGGCCAGGAAGCCGGCTTCGACATTTCCGAAATGCTCATCGTTTACGAGCCGAAGCATTCCTACGCGCGGGCCTTCATCGTCGGCTTGTTGAACACCCTGTTCGTTTCGCTGGTGGCCATCGTTGCCGCCAGCCTGCTCGGCCTGATCGTCGGCATCGGTCGGCTGTCGCCGAACTGGTTGCTGCGTAAGCTCGCCGGCGCCTATGTCGAAACGGTGCGCAACGTGCCGTTGATCCTGCAGTTGCTGTTGTGGTACGGCGTTCTGACCGAGCTGCTGCCGCCGGTCGCCGAAGCCATCGTCCTCGGCCCGGCGTATCTCAGTCAACGCGGCATCAGCCTGCCGTGGCCGACAGCGCACGCCGGCTGGTGGGCGGCGCTGCTCGGGCTGTTGCTCGCCGCGCTGCTCGCCTTTCTGTGGGCGCGGGCGGCCAAACGGCGCCGCGATCTCGCCGGGCGCGCTCCGGCCGTGCTCTGGCCGAGCCTCGCCGCCGGCGTCTTGCTGCCACTGGCCGGCTGGGCGGTTTTCGGCGCCCCCAGCGAGTTCTCGACGCCGACGATGGCCGGTTTCGACTTCGAAGGCGGCAAGACGGTCTCGCCCGAATTCATCGCCCTGTTCCTCGGTCTGTCGATCTACACCGCCGCCTTCATCGCCGAAATCGTTCGCGGCGGCATTCTCTCGGTGTCGCGCGGACAAAGCGACGCCGCGGAAGCGCTTGGCCTATCGCGCGGTCAGCGCCTGCGCCTGGTGATCCTGCCGCAGGCGCTGCGCGTGATGATCCCGCCGCTGACCAGCCAGTATCTCAACCTGACCAAGAACTCGTCGCTGGCGGTGGCCATCGGCTACCCCGATCTGGTGAGCGTCTCGAATACCACACTCAATCAAACCGGCCAGGCGATCGAGGCCATCACCCTGATGATGGCCGTTTACCTGGCAGTCTCGTTGGCGATTTCCGGGTTGATGAACTGGTACAACCATCGCGTCCGGCTGGTGGAACGTTGAAGTGAACGCGCCCGCCTCGTCTCACCGCCCATTCGTCGCCCGTCGCCTGGACTGGCTGCGCGAGAACCTCTTCTCCACGCCGCTGAACGCGCTGATCACCCTGGTCACGTTGGCCTTGCTTCTCTGGCTGGGCAGCCGCTTCGTCTCCTGGGCGCTGCTGCACGCCGTTTGGGGCCGCGCCGACGTCGCCACCTGCAACGCCTTGTTCGGCCAAGGAGCGTGCTGGGCGGTGGTCGCCGACAAGTGGCGACACATGCTCTTCGGCATCTACCCGCAGGACGAGCAGTGGCGTTCGGCCTTGGCGGTCGTGATCTTTTGCGGGATCATGGTGTTCTCGGCGATGCGCGCTTTCTGGCATGTCTGGCGCTTGCTGGCCCTTTGGCTGAGCGGCAGCCTACTCTGCGCCTGGCTGCTGGCGGGCGGTCTCGGTCTGACGCCGGTGCCGACGGCGCTCTGGGGCGGCTTACCGATCACCCTGATGCTCGCCGTCTTCGGCACCCTTTTCGCTTTTCCGCTCGGCATTCTGCTGGCGCTCGGCCGGCGATCGGCGCTGCCGATCATCCGCGCGGCTTCGATCATTTACATCGAACTGGTGCGTGGCGTGCCGCTGATCACGGTGCTGTTCATGGCTTCGATCATGTTCGCGTTGTTCCTGCCGGAAGGCGTCAGCTTCGACAAGCTGCTGCGCGCGCAGGTGGCGATCATCCTCTTCAACGCCGCCTACATCGCCGAAATCGTCCGCGCCGGCCTGCAGGCGCTGCCGCGTGGCCAGTACGAAGCCGCCGACGCGCTCGGCCTCGGCTACTGGCAGACGCAATTGCTGGTGATTCTGCCGCAGGCGCTGAAGATTACCATTCCGGCGCAGGTCAACAGTTTCATCGACAACTTCAAGGACACCTCGCTGGTGATCATCGTGTCGATTTTCGACTTCCTTTACGCGGTCCGCCAGGCGGTGATCAGCGATCTCGACTGGCGGCACTACTTTGTCGAGGGCTATCTCTTCGCCATGGCCGTCTATTGGCTCTTCTGCTACGCGATGAGCCACTACAGCCAGTGGCTGGAAAAGCACCTTTCCCGCGATCATCGCCTTTGAGGCTACGCATGGACCATCCCGCCGCGCACGTCATTCCGGCGAACGCCGAAGAAATCATCCGCATCGAAGGACTGAACAAATGGTTCGGCGACTTCCAGGTGCTGCGCAACATTTCGCTCTCCGTGCGCCGCGGCGAGCGGATCGTCATCTGCGGCCCCTCGGGATCCGGCAAGTCGACCTTGATCCGCTGCCTCAATCGCCTGGAAACGCATCAGAGCGGCACGGTGATCGTCGACGGAATCAAACTCAACGATTCGCTGAAGAACATCGAAGCCGTCCGCAACGATATCGGCATGGTCTTTCAGCACTTCAACCTGTTCCCGCACCTGACGGTGCTCGAAAACTGCACGCTGGCGCCGATCTGGGTCAAGAAGCAGCCGCGCGCGACCGCCGAAGCCACGGCGATGAAGTTCCTTGAACGGGTGCGCATCACCGACCAGGCGCACAAGTACCCCGGCCAGTTGTCCGGCGGGCAGCAACAGCGAGTGGCCATCGCGCGCGCGCTGTGCATGGCGCCGCGGATCATGCTCTTCGACGAGCCGACCTCGGCACTCGACCCGGAGATGGTCAAGGAAGTGCTCGAGACCATGGTCTCGCTGGCCAGGGAAGGCATGACCATGCTCTGCGTGACGCACGAAATGGGTTTCGCGCGCGCCGTCGCCGACCGGGTGATCTTCATGGATCAGGGCGAAATCGTCGAACAGGCGCCGCCGGAGATCTTCTTCTCGCAGGCCAAATCGGAACGGACGCGGCAATTCCTCGACCAGATTCTCGATCATTGACCCGCCAGCGCGAGCGCTGGCTCAAGCGAACAGGGCGATCACATGGACATCCCTCTTCGCGTTTGCCGCCCAGGCCGGACTGGTTGTTGACATGTTGCGACCGCCGCGAAATCGAACGAGAAGACCGCCATTCGCGATCGGTGGCCGACTCTATCCTGCCGGACAAGGACAATCCGCCCACCCGGGCCGAATCGATCGAGAAGTTTGTTGGTGCCTGCAAGACGGCTTCGGCAAGACGCCGCATCCGTTTACGAAGTCGTCGTCAAAGATCACGGCCGCCGGTGCCCTGTTTTCGACCCAGTCGACGGTTTGCCCGCCCCTGAGCGCTGGCCGGACCTGACGTCATTCGCCGTGATCATCAGTGAGCGGAGCAGCCACGGAAAAACCGCCATTGAACGTCGTTCCTATGTGAGCAGCCGCTTACCCGATGCGCTGCGTCTCAATGAAGTCGTCCGCGGGCATTGGCGTGACACCAACAGCCGGCATAGGCGCACGGATGTCGTCTTCTCCGACGAGGCAAAGCGCGGCCGCACCGGGCTTGCCGGTCACCGATTGGTCGACTAGCGGCTGTTGGTCTTGAACCTCCTTCGCTTTGCTCCGGAACGGCGCAAGGGCGGCCGCAAGATTCAGCATCTACTTTGCACGCGGAAATGCTCGGTCTTCCATAAGATTCATGCGATTGGCTTTGCGGTGAATCTCAACCGCATGTCACCTTCCGGTATAATCTACTGTTTTGCCAGACTCCGAAGATTAGCCATGCCGATCTATTTTTATCGATGTGATTCCTGTGGTTTCGAAAAGGAACATTTGCAGAAAATGAGCGATCCGGTACTGCGTGTCTGTCCCGATTGTGGGCAGGCGACCTACACCAAGCAGGTGACCGCGGCCGGTTTCCAGTTGAAGGGCAGTGGCTGGTACGCCACCGATTTCAAGGATGGCGGCAAGGCTCCCAAGGACAAGCCGGTCTCCACTGACGCGCCGGCAGGAAAAAGTGAGGCGCCGGCGCCGGCCTGTCCGTGCGCACCCGAGGTGGCGGCGGCCTGCGGCGCCAAGTGATCAAACGTTATTTCATTACCGGGCTGCTGATTTGGGTGCCGTTGGCGATCACCGCCTGGGTGCTGATGTCGATCATCGGCGCCATGGATGGTTCCCTGCAGTTGTTGCCCGAAGCGCTGCATCCGCGCTATCTGTTGGGCTTCGACATTCCAGGAGTCGGCGCGGTACTGACTTTGTTGATCATTCTGAGTACCGGACTACTGGCGACCAATTTCATCGGCCAGCGGCTGGTGCTGTGGTGGGAGCGCCTTTTGGCGCGGATTCCGGTGGTCAACTCGATCTACAACAGCGTCAAGCAGGTTTCCGATACGCTGTTTTCATCGTCGGGCAACGCTTTTCGCAAAGCGCTGCTGATCGAATATCCGCGGCGTGGAGCGTGGACCATCGCTTTCCTGACCGGCAAACCGGGAGGTGAAGTGTCGACTCACCTCGCCGGCGAGCATATCAGCGTCTATGTGCCGACAACGCCGAATCCGACTTCGGGCTTTTTCCTGATCGTCCCGAAAGCCGAGGTCATCGAATTGGAGATGAGCGTAGACACCGCGCTCAAATATGTGATTTCAATGGGAGTCGTTCCCCCTCCGGTAACCCCGGCTCCCGCGCGGCCGGCAACCGGCACCCTCAACACCTGAGATCGGTCAGCCAATCCGAAATAGCCAGGAACATCCAGGACCAGCCATGCGTACTCATTACTGCGGACAACTCAATTCCCGACTGATCGGTCAGGAGGTGACGCTTTGCGCCTGGGCGCATCGCCGACGCGATCACGGCGGGGTGATTTTCATCGATTTACGCGACCGTGAGGGCCTGGCGCAGCTGGTGTGCGACCCTGACCGTCCGGAAATGTTCAGAATCGCCGAGTCGGTCCGCAGCGAGTTTTGTCTGCGGGTGACCGGACGGGTGCGCGCGCGGCCGAACGGGACGGTCAATACGACCATCGCCAGCGGCGAAATCGAGGTGCTGTGTCACACCATCGAGGTTCTCAACCCGGCGGTGACGCCGCCTTTTCAACTCGATGAGGAAAATCTTTCCGAAAACATCCGTCTGCTGCACCGGGTGGTCGACCTGCGCCGACCGCAAATGCAGCGCAATTTGCGCCTGCGCTACCAGGTGGCGCGGGCTTTTCGCCGTTTCCTCGACGACGCCGGCTTCATCGACGTCGAAACGCCGATGCTCACCAAGAGTACGCCAGAGGGCGCTCGCGATTACCTGGTGCCGTCGCGTGTCCATCCCGGCCAGTTCTTTGCCCTGCCGCAATCGCCGCAACTGTTCAAGCAGTTGTTGATGGTCGCCGGCTTCGATCGCTATTACCAGATCGTCAAGTGCTTTCGCGATGAGGACTTGCGCGCCGATAGGCAGCCCGAGTTCACGCAGGTGGATATCGAAACGTCGTTCATGGACGAGACGTCGATCATCGCGCTGATGGAAGAACTGATCCGGCGAGTGTTCAAGGAGGCCCTCGATGTCGAGTTGCCGAATCCATTCCCACGGCTTGGTTACGCCGAGGCGATGCGGCGGTATGGCTCCGACAAGCCGGATCTGCGGGTGACTCTCGAACTGGTCGAAGTCACCGACGCAGTCAAGGATGTGGCTTTCAAGGTTTTTTCCGGCGCCGCCAACAGCGTCGGTGGGCGGGTTGCCGCCTTGCGCATTCCGGGCGGTGCCAGCCTGACGCGTGGCGAAATCGATGCCTATAGCCAATTCGTCGGCATTTACGGCGCGCGCGGCCTGGCATACATCAAGGTCAACGATGTCTCAAGCCTCGACGAGAGCGGCTTGCAGTCGCCGATCGTCAAGAATCTGCATCAACATGCCTTGCGGGCGATCGTCGAACGTACCGCCGCCCGATCCGGCGATTTGATTTTCTTCGGTGCCGACAAGGCCAAGGTGGTCAATGATGCATTAGGCGCTTTACGGGTAAAAATCGGTCACGAAAAGGGCTTTCTCAATGACCGGACCTGGGCGCCGGTGTGGATCGTCGATTTCCCGATGTTCGAGTACGACGACGAAAGCCAGCGCTGGACGGCGTGTCATCACCCGTTCACCAGTCCGAAGGACGATCATCTGCCGCTGCTCGATAGCGACCCCGGCCAGTGTCTGGCGAAAGCCTATGATCTGGCCCTGAATGGCGCCGAACTTGGTGGAGGATCGGTACGGATTCATCGGGCCGACGTGCAGGAGACGGTGTTCAAAGCGCTTGGTATCGGTGCCGAGGAGGCGCGACAGAAATTCGGTTTCCTGCTCGACGCGCTCAAATACGGCGCGCCGCCGCACGGGGGTTTGGCGTTTGGTCTCGACCGGATCGTGGCGATGATGGCCGGCGCCGATTCGATTCGTGACGTGATCGCCTTCCCGAAAACGCAACGCGCGCAATGCCTGCTTACCGATGCGCCGAGTCCGGTCAATGAAAAACAGTTGCGCGAGCTGCATATCCGGCTGCGCCATCGAGTCGACACGCCTGGCGACGCTCACAGTCACAGCCCGGGTTGAGCAGATGAAGGGCAATCGGCTTTGGCGGTTCATTCGTTGGCTATTGCCGGCGCTGATGACCGGCATGCTGGTCCTGTCGATACCGTCGGCGGCGGCGCGCGATCTTCTGCGCTGGTTTTCCGCCGAGGAAGTGCCGACGGTCACCTTGGCCGAATTGCCTCCTGAGGCGCTGCGCACCTTGCGATTGATTCAGCAGGGCGGGCCGTTTCCGTTTCCGCGTAAGGACGGGGTTGTTTTCGGCAATTTCGAGAAGCGCCTGCCGGTGAAACGTCGCGGCTATTATCGTGAATACACCGTGCCGACACCGGGCTTGTCTCATCGCGGCGCGCGGCGTCTGGTCGCCGGTCAGGGGCCGAACGGCGATGTCGCCACGTCGGGCGAGTATTACTACTCTGACGATCACTACCGTAGTTTTCGCCGGATTCGCGAATAGCCATGCCCCTGCACAGCAAGCCCTTGCAAGCCCTGCTCAAAAATCCCCGACAGGCCGGCATCTACCATTTGCCCGACAGCGGACAAGGATTGATCAAGGCGGCGGCGGCGCTCGGTTTCGCCTGTTTCGAAGTCGATTTCGCCGATGCCACCAAACTCGACGTCGTGCTGGACAAGTTCGGACTGGTGCTCGATTTTCCGGACTGGTATGGTCGTAATCTCGATGCGCTCAAGGATTGTCTAACCGATCTGTCGTGGTGCGAGGCAGCCGGTTATGTGCTGCTCGTCACCCGCGCCGAGTCGTTTCATGCCGAGAATAGTGGCGATTTCCGACGGCTCAATCAGGTATTCGAACTGGTCATCGCCGAGTGGCAGGCCATGGAGTGCCCGTTCTGGGTCTTTTACGATTTGCGTCCGGATGGCTTGGCGCGACTGCCGACCCTGGCATGACGTCCTATAAGCGACCGGTGTCGGTGCTGGTCGTCATCCATACGCCCGACCTGCACATCCTGCTGCTCGAACGCGCCGCGCATCCTGGTTACTGGCAGTCGGTGACCGGCAGTCAGGAAACGGACGAAGACTTGCGGCAAACCGCGATTCGTGAAGTCGGCGAGGAAACCGGGCTCGCCGTCGACGACCGCCAGTTAATCGACTGGCGATTCAGCAACCGCTACGAAATTTTCGCCGAGTGGCGTCAGCGCTACGCCCCTGGCGTGACCCATAACACCGAACACGTTTTCTCGCTGTGTCTGCCACAGCGTTCGTCGGTGACCCTGGCGGTTGGCGAACACCGCGCGTTTTGTTGGTTGCCCTGGCAGGAGGCGGCGGCCCGCTGCTTCTCGTGGAGCAATCGCGACGCGATTCTCATGTTGGCGGAGCGGCAACGTCTTTCGTTGCGCTGAGTCGCCGCTGCAAGCAGGCCGGACAGTAGCATCCCAGATTGGCGTCGAGGTCGGTGGCCGCCACCGTCGGCTGCGCCATGCACCAGCAGGTCGATAGACCGGCGACCGCACCACAAATGAAGGGTGCGCCACAACCCGCGCACTGGCTACGGCTTGGCGCCGCGCCTGAGGTCGACGGTCGATCGTCGCTCATCGTTGCGCCTTTGCCAGCAGGCCGTCGGCCAGCCAACGCCGCAGATAGTCGATCGCCGTTGCCGCCGGGTCACTAGCCGCGCTGTCGGCGATCTGCGCGCAGCATTCGGCGAACGAAGCGCCTTGCTGCAGGGTCTGTAGCGCTTTGGCTTCGTCGGCATCCGCCGAGCGCCAAAGGCAATCGAGGCCGGGGCGCCAGACCAGCAGCCAATGCGGGTCGAAAACCGGTGCGGTGGTCTGCGCGTCAGGGTCTTCGTCGAGTGCTTTCCAGATCGGTTCGATGCGCCAAGCCAGTTCGACGAGACGTAGCGAGGGCAGGGGAGTGAAGCGCTGCGTCGGCCATTGTTCGGCGCGGAGTCTGCCGACCTCGGCTGAAGTCAGTACCGGCGCATCGGCGGCGTCGAAAGCGCCGCGCAACGCCCAATCCATCCGTGCCAGATCGGCGAGCGCTGGATGCGGCAAATGCGCCGGCGAGCCGGCCAGGAAATCGGCCAGCGTATCGCCGAACCAGCGGATCGAGCGGAAATGCGATGGACTCGCGGCGATGTAGGCGTCCGCCAGCGCCGCAAAGGCCTCATCGCCCATCGAGCGATGGACCACCGGGTAATTGTCGCGCAGGGCGCCGGCCAATCGGGCGCGATAGGCCTGCTGGTAGATCGCCACGCCGTTTCGTCGGTCATTTTCTTCGTCGATGAATAATCCCGGCGTGCGATCACCGGCCAGGATGGCCGATTGGAAGCGCTGTTGCAGACGGCCCAGCGTGGTCATGCCGCGTGTCGACATTCGGCAAAAATCGCTTGCGACTGCTCCCGTGCCAAGTCGAGTTCGGCGATCAGCTCTGCCAGCGGCGGGATGTGATCGTCGCGTTCGATCATCGTCGGAGTTGGGCCCAAACGGCGCAGGGTCTCGCCGTAGAGTGCCCAAACCGCCGGACAGATCGGTTGGTCATGGGTGTCGATCAGGTAATCCGGATGCGTTTCGTGGCCGGCCAGGTGAATCTGCCGGACCGCCGCCGCCGGAATCGCCTCGATGTAGCTTCGCGGGTCGAAACCGTGGTTGATGCCACTGACGTAAACATTATTCACATCGAGCAGCCATTCACAGCCGGATCGGTGGATCAATTCACGGACGAATTCCCACTCGCTCATTTCGTCGGCACGATAGGCGACGTAGCTGGAGACGTTTTCCAGAACCAGCGGTCGGCCGAGAAGATCCTGTACCGCGGCGATGCGGGGTACCACGTGCCGCAAGGTCGCTTCGGTGTACGGCAGGGGAAGCAAATCGTGCAAATTGAGCGAATCGGTGCCGGTCCAGCACAAATGATCGGAAAGCCACGCCGGTTCGAGTCGCTGTTGCAAGGCTTTAAGTTGGCGCAGATAGGTCTGGTCCAAGGGATCGGTACCACCGATCGACAGCGAAACGCCATGCATCACCATTGGATAATCGCGGCGAATGCGTTCGAGAAAGTGCCAGGGTTTTCCACCATCGACCAGATAATTCTCGGAAATGATTTCCAGCCAATCGACGCCCCGCGGAGCCAGCAGGAAATCATGGTAATGGCTGCTACGCAGTCCGAGACCGAAGCCGCTGATCGGGTTGCTCATCGACAAATCGACCAAGAGAAAGGATGGGGAATGAGCCTTGCCGGCATGACCCGCCGACGAACGACGGCGCGATCATGCCGGGCGCCCGGTTACTTAACGACTTTGCCGCCGGCGTCGGTGCATTCTTTGGCGCTGCCTTTGCTGACCCAGCCTTGGCCTTTGCAGGAATTCATTCCCTTGCATTCGCTCTTGGCGGTTTTACAGTCCGATTTTCCCTTGCAGGCATTGACGCCAGTGCATTGGACGGAGGTGCTGTCAGCCGCGTGGACGGCGGTCGAGACAACGGAGCCGGCGGCGAACAACGCGGCGGCGGCGGTAGCGATAGCAATACCAGTTTTCTGATTCGACATGGTTTTCTCCTGTTGGGGACGAGATCTGCCGGTTCGACCGATCAACTTCCAAGCGTACCGGCACAGATTAGACGCCAGAAATGGCGATTCATCACCCTGTCGCCGAAAATTTTTCTGCCGCACCCGATCAGCGGTAGTCGATGAACCGCGATGGGTAACGGGCCGTCACCCAAGCCAAGGTCAGGTATTTTGCCGTCTTGCCGAAACCGACGGCGAGCATGATTCCGGGCGTCGACAGTTCGGCCAGCGCGCAAAAGAGCAAGGCCGGCGTCTGCGGCAATGGCGAGCCGGCAATGATCATCATCGCCACCAGACCCCAGCGTTGCAACCACTCGGCGGCCGTTTGCCAGGCGGATGACTGAACCAGTTCCGGATAATGCGAGATGACCACTGACGAGCCCAGATACTGGAAAACGGTGACCAAGGCCGCCGCTCCCAGACCACTGGCGATACCGGTCAACAAACCGAGCGATTTCCAGCGGCGGGGCGAGAGCAGTACCGCAGGGATCAGCACCGCGACGAATGGAAAAGCGAAGGTCAAGGTCGCGCTGAAAGCGATCAAGGCTACGACCGTCGGGTAATACCGATGGTCGACGCTGCGTTCGAGAATCTGGCGTAACCACAGCGGCAGACGACGATTTCTCATGCGGTGGCCGAGAGAAGCAGGAGGTCCTGCTGTCGACGATGACCGTGGCTTGCCACATTACGGTCGCAGTCGGCTTGCGTGCCGACTGGCCAGCAGGATATCCTAGCATCGTCGAGGTCGATGATCATTTTGTCGCTGACCCTGGTTACTGGAAGATTTCGCATGTCACTGTCCGCCCGAATGATTGGAATTGTAAGCGCTCTGCTGTTCAGTGCGCAGGTCGTCGCTGCAAGTGGTGATTTGTCGACCCAGGAGACGGCGTCTGGACTCAAGGAAGCGCTGGTGCGCGGCGCCAACGTCGCGGTTAGTCAGCTGGGCAGACCGAACGGCTTTCTTGGCGACTCCCGGGTGCGCATTCCGTTGCCGGAGTCATTGCGCACGGCCGAGAAAATGATGCGGACTCTCGGAATGAAAAAAGAAGCCGATGAACTGATCGAAACGATGAACCGTGCCGCCGAGTCGGCGGTCGTCGAAGCCAAGCCGATTCTGCTCGATGCCGTCCGGCAAATGAGCTTCGACGATGCGCGAGGAATCCTCACTGGCGGCGACGATGCCGCGACGCAATATTTCAAGCAGAAGACCTCGTCACCGATCGCTCAAAAATTCCTGCCGATCGTCAAACAGGCGACCGCGAAAGTGCGTTTGGCCGATCAATACAACCAATATGCTGGCCAAGCGGCCAAATTGGGTCTGGTCAAGGAGCGGGATGCCAATATCGACCATTATGTGACGCAGAAAGCGCTTGACGGCTTATTCCTGATCATCGCCGATCAGGAACAAGCCATCCGCAAGGATCCGATCGGCACCGGTTCGAAATTGTTGCAAACCGTATTCGGCTCGCTGGGCAAATGAATTGGCGGCACTGATGCTCAATGTTTCCTGGCTGTCGTGGTGGATGGGAGACTCGGCGCCGCTGAAGAGAGATCGTTGGCCACCATGAGAGGCTTCGGATGATGACCGGCAAATGGTGGCTGGCGCTGGCCTGGCTGGGCGGTGCGACAATTGCCACGGCACAGGCGGCTCCGCAAATCGGCATGGCGGCG
>JAEUOJ010000018.1 GCA_016789495.1 Accumulibacter sp.
ACCGACACCAACGAACCGCCGTTCTGAAGATTGACCAACGCCACAACCAATGACCAGAGGCCTTTCCAGGCCCCTTGTCACTATTGGCGTCAACACCGCGCTTCGTCGCCGGATAGTCGCGGATTTGCACCGCCGGTAACACCCTGCCGTGCAAGCGTGGCTGGCCAAGCATCCGCGCCTCAACATGCACTTCACGCCGACTTCGGCGTCGTGGCTGAACAGGGTCGAGCGCTTCTTCCGCGACATCACCGTCAATCGGCTGCGCCGTGGTGTGTTCACCAGCGTGCCAGAGTTGGTCATCGCCATCGACGAGTACATCGCCCATCACAACACCAACCCCAAGCCATTCATCTGGACCAAGAGCGCAGCCGACATCCTGCAGAAGGTTATCCGCGCCAACAGCCGCTTAAGTTCTAAACAGAATGGAACACTACACTAGGAAACCGCTGATTAACGCCTCTTTCCGACACACCCGACGACGCGAAGCAGCCAGCTGCGGCCGTGCCAGCTTTGACTGATTATGAACGAGGCATGCGTTTGGGTCGATCCGACGAGGTTTGCCACCTTTTCCCGCCCGTTCCCGGGCCTTCTTCGTTCATCAGGGCGCCACTTGGCCGTTGAGCGCCAATAGCCGTCGCTTGACGATCACCAGGTTGGCCAGGCCGAACAGGGTATGCAGCGGCGCCGTGTTCTTGGCTAAGCCCTTGTAACGCACTTTCCTGTAGTGGAACAGGGGTTCTTGACGATGTGGAACGGGTGTTCCACCCTGGACCGAATGCGAGCCTTTACGGATTCGAGCTTGCGCCGCAGCTGACCCAGCACGCGGTCTTCCGACAGGGCCTTGAGCTTGCCGCGCATCCTCGCGACCTGCCAGTCAATGGCCAGGTCCTTCAGTTCTTCCCGCTTCTCGACGCCGGTGTAGCCCGCCTCCAGATACACCGTCTTCTCGTCGCCGTGCCCACCACCGTGTGTACCAATCCGTTTTCGACATCGACCCCAAGGTGCGCCTTCATGCCGAAGTGCCACGGGTTGCCCTTCTTGGTCTGGTGCATCTCCGGATCGCGCGCCTTCTCTTCGTTCTTCACTGACGGCGCCGCGGCAATGAGGGTCGCGTCGGCGATTGTCCCTTCCCGCATCATCAGGCCGGCGGCCGACCGCTGGCCATTGATCGCCTCGAATACCTGCTTCGTCAGTCCATGCTTCTCCAGCAGGTGTCGGAACTGCAGCTGCGTCGTCGCATCCGGCGCCGATTCCCGCGACCGGTCGATCCCGACAAACGCCCGCAAGGCTTGGCTGTCGGTGATCGCCTCCTCGACGCCTTCATCCAACAGGCCATACCATTGCTGCACCAGATACACCCGCAACATCCGCTCCAGTCCCACCGGCGGACAACCCCGTTTGCCCTTCGGGTAATGCGGTTCGATTACGGGCAGCACCTCGCTCCACAGCATCACCCGCTCCATTTCAGCCAGGAACACCTCTCGACGCGTCGTCCGCTTCTTGCCTTCAAATTCCACTTGGGAAAAACTGATCTGCTTCATCTCGATCATCGGGGGGCGTTGGAATGTCCGGGTTATATCATGCGGGTTTGGTGAGATTAAATCGGTGGTTCTCTCAATCCTCCGCCGGCACCTCGTTCCCCCAATGCTGCCAGTTTGGCCGGCGGTGACGGGCGAACAGTTCGAGATATGGGCCGGGACTGCAGGCTTCGACGATCGGATACAACTCGTCGGGTTTGCGCGAATGCTCGCGTTTTTGCGAGCACAGGTAATTGACCTGCCGCCGACCGGGAGGCAGGGTCCGCAAGCGACCGCGCACGCCGAAGAGCACCAGTTCGGTGACGTTGCGAAAATAGAAGCCGACGCCGCGACCGTCCGAGCCGCCGTCCTTGCGGATTTTGTGCCAGACGAGCAGGCCCTTGTAGGTGAATCCCCAGGCGTCCACCACCGCTAGTCCTTCGGAGAGCAGGGCGTTGGGCACCCACAGGTAGAGGTGGGAACATTCGGCCGCTACCGCGCTCACCGGGATGGCCTGGATCTGCGCCAGGGTCAAGGTCGGGTAACGCCGCAGCCGTTTGTGCTCCGGAGCCATTTTGCCGGTGCGGTTGGCGAACTGCCACGGTGGGTCGGCGAGAATGGCGCCGTAACGGCCGGTCACCGACTGTCGAAAATCGTCGGCGGCGCTGGCTGGCGTAGCGGGTGGGTCGCCGGCTGGACGATCTGGCGCCGCTTTGTGCGCATTTTCGGACGCGGTGGGCTTGATCGCTGGCGGCGTTGGGCGCGGCTCGACCACGGCGACGGGCCGGCGGGCGGTCACCCTTGTCTCAATGCTGAGAATGCAGGCCGATCAGATTGCCCTCGGTATCCTCGACCAGGGCGACGAAACCATATTCACCGATTGGCGATTTCTTGCGGGCGATCAGGCCGCCGGCCTCCAGGGCGCGTTGCGCTTCTTCGGCGACGTCATGACAACTGAAGTAGACCAGCGCGCCGCCTTTGCCGGGACAGGTCATCGGATGTTTGACCAGGGCGCCGCTGATTCCCTTGGCCCCTTCTCGGCCTTCGAAAAGATAGATCTCACGGTTGGCGGCCACACCGGACAGCTTGGTCAGCGGCCGACCGAAAACGGCGGTGTAGAAGGCGAGGGCGCGGTCCATGTCGGAAACGTAGATTTCGAACCAACCGACTGGATTGCTTGTTATGGGATCCATTTTTTCATTCCTTGTTGGGCAGACGTTGATCGGCGGCGCACCGCTCCCTGCTTTCTCGCCGCTCACAGGCGGCCCAGGAGGACCTCGGCGACAAAACGACTGCCGATGTACGCCAGCATCAGGACCATGAAGCCGGTCAGCGTCCAGCGCAGGGCGATACGCCCACGCCAGCCATAAACACGTCTACCGGTCAGCAATGCCGCGAAAATACCCCAGGAGGCGAAGGCGAACAACGTTTTGTGGTCCAGCGACAGCGCTTTGCCGAACAGCGCTTCGGAGAACAGGACCCCGCTGAGCAGGGTCACGGTCAGCAGTCCGAAAGCGAGGGCGATCATCCGGAACAGCAGGGCTTCCATGGTCAACAAGGGTGGCAGGCTCGACAGACTGCGGGTGAAAGCGCGTTGATGAAGCTTGCGTTCGGCGAAGCCCATGAACACGGCGTGCAGCGCCGACAGGGTGAACAGGCTGTAGGCGAGCATCGCAGTCAGGAAGTGCAACTGGAATCCCCAGGCGCCGGCGTGGGCGATGACGCGCAATTGCGGGAAAAGCGCCGGCGCGGCGGCGCTGAGCGCAGCCAGTGGCAGAACCATTGGTTGCAGGCCATCCATCCGTGATCGAAAGCTTTCCAGCCAGTAGATCAGTACCGCCAACCAGAGCATCAGCGACAGTGCGCAACTGAATGAGAAACGCATGCCGCCGGCGCCGAACAAATCTCGATATAAACCATAGCCTTGAATCAACATTGCCACCAACAGCGCACCGCGTTCCCAGTTCTGCATCGGCAAGGTGACGTTTGGCTGGTCGGTTTCCCGCCAACGGGTATGCCAGAAATAAAATCCCAGGCCGCCGTAGAGCAGCGCCGAAACGACGTGCGGCAGAAGGTGCAGTAGAATGTCCGGCATTTTTCGAGTTTACACCATGCCGGAATCGCCATGCTCGACAACCTGACCCAACGTCTTGCCCGCGTCATGAAAACGCTGCGCGGAGAAGCGCGGCTGACCGAAGCTAATATCGGTGACGCCCTCCGCGAGGTCCGCCTCGCCTTGCTCGAAGCCGATGTTGCGCTGCCGGCAGTCAAGGAATTGATCGCTTCGGTCAGGACTCAGGCCATCGGCCAGGAAGTGATCGGTTCGTTGAGCCCCGGTCAGGCGCTGGTTGGCGTTGTCCATCGGGAATTGACCAAACTGATGGGCGAAACCCACAGTGGCCTCAATCTGGCCACTCAGCCGCCGGCGGTGGTGCTGATGGCCGGCTTGCAAGGTTCCGGCAAGACGACGACGGTCGGCAAGCTGGCCAAGCTCTTGCGCGAATCGCAGAAAAAGAAGGTGTTGGTGGTCTCCTGCGACGTCTATCGACCGGCGGCGATCGAGCAATTGAAAACCGTCGCCGGGCAGGCGGGCGCCGATTTCTTCCCCTCGAGCACCGACGAAAAGCCGGTGACCATCGCGCGCAACGCCGTCGATTGGGCGAAACGCCACTATCACGACGTACTGCTAGTCGACACCGCGGGCCGACTGTCGATCGACGAGGCGATGATGAAGGAAATCGCTGAATTGCACGCCGCGATTCAGCCGATCGAAACACTGTTCGTCGTTGATGCGATGCAGGGTCAGGACGCGATCAACACCGCCCGCGCCTTCAACGAAGCCTTGCCTTTGACCGGCATCGTGCTGACCAAGCTTGACGGTGACGCCCGCGGCGGGGCGGCACTTTCCGTGCGCCATGTCACCGGCCGGCCGATCAAATTTGCCGGCGTCGGAGAAAAACTCACTGGCATCGAGCCATTCCATCCCGAGCGGATGGCGTCGCGAATTCTCGGCATGGGCGACGTGCTGTCACTGATCGAGGATGCCCGAAAAGGCATCGACGAACAGAAAGCGCTGGAGTTCGCCAAAAAGCTGAAGACGGGCAAGGGCTTCGATCTCAACGATTTCAAGGATCAAATCGGTCAGATGCGCAAGATGGGCGGTTTGTCATCGATGCTCGACAAACTGCCCGCGCAATTTTCGCAAGCCGCCGGGGTCTTGCCGGCCGGCGCGGAAGAAAAAACGATTGCTCGCATCGAGGGGATCATCAATTCGATGACTCCCGCCGAACGGGCGACACCGGAACTGATCAAAGCGACGCGCAAACGCCGAATCGCCGCTGGCGCCGGTGTCCAGGTACAGGAAATCAATCGCTTGTTGAAACAGTTCGAGCAGACGCAGAAAGTGATGAAACAATTCTCGCGCGGCGGGATGTCGCAACTGCTGCGCAGCGTCAAGGGCATGTTGCCCGGTATGCGCTGACCGGCCCCACCAAGTCTTCAATCTGGGGGCGCCAGGGCGGCGCTGGCGCCCTGGCGCCCGCTTACGCCCGTTCCATCCACAGTTCCTTTCTGTCATGAACCGTGTTCTCGAATGGCCGCGTT
>JAEUOJ010000106.1 GCA_016789495.1 Accumulibacter sp.
CTGCTGCACGAGGTGCACAACTGCTATATCCAAAGCCGCGAGCGGATCGTCGGTGCGGTCGGTGTGGATGACCTGGTGATCATCGACACTCCGGACGCGATATTGGTCGCCGAAAAGGGCCGGACCCAGGATGTCAAGCACCTGTACTCGCAACTCAAGACGCAAGGACACGAGGCTTACCGATTGCATCGCACGGTAAACCGTCCGTGGGGTACTTACACCGTCTTGGAAGAAGGGCCACGCTTCAAAATCAAGCGCATCATCGTCAAACCAGGCGCCAGCCTAAGTCTGCAGATGCATCATCATCGCAGCGAACACTGGATCGTGGTCAGCGGCATGGCCAAGGTGGTCAATGGCGAGACCGAACTGTTCGTCGGCACCAACCAATCGACCTATATCGAGGCTGGTCACAAACACCGGCTCGAAAATCCTGGGGTGATCGATCTGGTGATGATCGAAGTGCAAAGCGGTGAGTATCTGGGCGAAGACGATATCGTTCGCTTCGAAGATATATACGGCCGATGCTGAGCGATACCTGAAGCAGGACGCCACGGTTCATGTCCTGCGAATGGTTTCGAGAGGCACGTCGCTCAACGGGGCGATCGATTCAAATCGTCACCCGGTTTAACGGCCCGGGCTGTTTCTACGGGTCAGGACACCGGACAACCAATCCAGGGTGGCCTCCTCCACTTGGCTGCGCCACAGCCGAGAAGAAAAAGTGTGATCCGCTTGCTCGATATCGACTCGTTGAACATTGCGTGCCTCGAGCAGACCCGCCCAGGCCGTGTTCTCGGCGACGAATTCAAGAAATTCCTTGGCGGTGTAATCGTCTCCACTGAGGATCAGCAAAACCTTGCCCGTAAAATCACGCCATCCGAGAGCCATCCGACTATGAAAACTACCTTTTACGGATGGCTGAGCGCTTGTTGCTCCAAGCTTTGCCCGAATGGCGGCCCGGACAAACTCACTCAACGCTTTGATCACCTGCATTCGACCACTGAGCAGTTTCCACCAAAATTCCTTGCTCAGCAAACGCTGCCCGTAATAATGCTTGATTTGCGTCTGAGCCAGACTGGTCTCGGAGCGTATCCAGGGATTGAGCAAGACCAGACCGGCAACCCGTTGATCGTGACTCGCTTGTACATACAACAAGATGGCCGATGCGGCGTCGCACAAACCCCAGAGAACGATGCGTCTTACGTGTGGACAGTGCTGTAGAAAAGTGTCGATCGCGGCGGCGATATCCTCCGAAACCTGCTCGAAGCTGCGTTGTTCACCAGTCCCGTCCCCCATGCCACGATAATCGAAGCGCATGGCCGGATAACCGCCCGCCGCCAAGCGCCGGGATAACAACAGAAACTGACGATGGCTGCCGACACGATATTGCGGTCCGCCAACGACGATCAGCACACCACATTCGGCTGATTCGTTGGCCGCTGGCCTCCCCCCCGGGCTAACTTTGTCACTGCCCGCGGGATCGGGGAGCGCGAAAATACCGGCAAGCTTTTCGCCGGCACAATTGAAAATCACCGCATCTTCGACATAGCTCATGCCGCTGCTCCGCAGACCGCCTGCAGCGTGGCTTCGAGAAGTTCCGGACATTCGACGATTTCAGCGGTTTGCCAGAAAGCGGCGCCCTGAACCGCGCAAGCGCTAATTTGTTGGCCGGCGTCGCGCCACTGTTTGAGGCAATTGTTTGTCGCCGGCGACAAACTGCCGTCGGTTCTGTTGGAGATTTCGAGCCATTCGACCCGGCCACCCGTCAAAGAAGGTTGCAATTCCGCTCTTTCCAGAGCGCGTGCCATGCTTGGCGAAAGTCGATACCCGGCAATCTCGACCGCCACACCCTCCTGCAAATCCCTGCGCAGCCGCTCCATCCCGCCCTTACCTTCGTTGCCCATCATTTCCGAAGCCAGTTTTAGGCGCAGGAATTGTTGCAGAAACTGCTTGCCGGATATCACCGGCTGCCAGAAAAGCTGATTGACCGGCTGATCGAATTGACGGGCCACTTCATTGATTAACAGACAGCCGGTCCGGTGTCCCCAAAGCCACAAGGGAGCGGAGGAATGGTCTTGCAACCATTGGCAGGCGAGTTTGACATCGGCCAGCCAAGCTTCCCAACTGGCGTCGCCGAAATCGCCGCTACTGTCACCACAACCGAATAGATCGAGTTGCAACACCATAAAGCCGGCAGCGGCCAATTTTCTTGACTGCAATGCCACCATGCGCCGCGATTTGTTCATTTCCTCGGCGAAAGCGGCGATCTGCAGCACCAAGCCACGCGGAGAACCGGACGCGCTTGGCGAATAAAGTTGTACCAGACGATACCCGGGATTGGCGGGGATGAAAAAAATGTCGAAGGCCATCGCCACGGCGGTCAACTGTCAAGCTTGCCCTGGACGAAAGACAGTAAGGCGCCGAAAGTGGCGAAGACGGTACCGTCGATCTCATCATCGTCGATGATGAAACCGAAACGTTCCTCCAACGAAGTGATCAGCGCCACCACCGCCATCGAATCGAGTTCGGGAATCGCTCCCAACAACGGGGTGTTCGGCGTGAATTGACTGGACCGTCCCTTGAGGCTGAGCACTTCCTCAAGAACCGACAGCACCTCGTTTTTGATATCCATGTGTTCTCCAGTAGAAAAAACTTCTCCGGCCGTCAATGACGCCACTCGGCCGCTATTTGTTTGCGGGCGTGATTATAACCAGTGACGAAAATGCTTCACGCAACTTCGTTCACGCTTACCCTCGACTTTCTCGTTGGCGGATGAGGAAAAGCGTGACGCATCTGGAAGTCAATCCACATAGGACATCCATGATTTATATGGCTCTCGAATTGATCATCCTCAGTTTTTCTTCACATCCCGGCACTCGCTGCCAGTCAGAGAGGTTCGACCAGTTTCGCAAGGCCTGTTCAATCCAGCCAAAGTTTCCGCCAAGATGGCGCCTCTTTGTCCTCATTGACACACATGACTATCAATAATTTGAATTAATGTATTTATTTTTCCACGACATTGATAGCTTCGTTCTTCCGAAGTATGACCGAGGTGATGTCACCCGGAGAGAACAAAATTTCGGTCGAACCTCCCACGGCGAGAGAGCGTCGTTGATCTCCCCGACAGCGTCGCTTGGGCCGGATAATTCGTGCTTGAAACTCCGACTCCGCCCCACTTTTCCAGCGCTCTACTGCTAGAATCGCCGGCTTACCTCCCTCCTCGACGTTTTTGCCGCCATGCATACGGATTATCTTGAAAGAATTCTCAACGCGCAGGTTTACGATGTGGCGGTTGAGACGCCGCTTGATCCGGCGCCGGCTTTGTCGGCACGGATCGGCAACCGGGTGTTGCTCAAGCGGGAGGACTTGCAGCCGGTTTTTTCGTTCAAGTTGCGTGGCGCCTACAACAAGATCGTTCGACTTTCCGCCGAAAAGCTGACACGGGGCGTGATTTGCGCATCGGCGGGGAATCACGCGCAAGGCGTGGCGCTGGCAGCGGCCAAGGTCGGCTGCCGGGCGGTGATCGTCATGCCGACGACTACGCCGCTGATCAAAATCCAGGCGGTCAAGGGGCGCGGCGCTGAGGTGCTGCTGGCTGGAGAATCGTTCGATGAAGCCTATGCGCACGCCTTGGAACTCGAAAAGAGCGAGAAACTGACCCTGATCCACCCATTCGACGATCCGGAAGTGATTGCCGGCCAGGGAACGCTGGGCATGGAAATCCTGCGCCAGCACGCCAAACCGATTCATGCGGTCTTCTGTTGTGTCGGCGGAGGCGGGCTGATCGCCGGAGTGGCGGCGTTCATCAAGCGGGTACGTCCGGAGACGCGGATCGTCGGCGTCGAAGCGGTCGATGCCGATGCGATGACCCGTTCGCTGCAGGCCGGTCAGCGTGTTCGGCTGGATCATGTCGGGCTGTTCGCCGACGGTGCAGCGGTCAAACTGGTTGGCGAAGAGACTTTCCGGCTGTGCCAGTTGTACGTCGATGAAATGGTGCGAGTCGATACCGACGCCATTTGCGCGGCGATCAAGGATGCCTTCGAGGATACCCGCGCGGTTCTGGAACCGGCCGGTGCGCTGGCTCTCGCCGGCGCCAAGGAATACGCCAGACGCCACAAACTGAAGGACAAGACGCTGGTTGCCGTGGCTTCCGGCGCGAATCTGAATTTCGACCGCCTGCGTTTCGTCGCTGAACGTGCCGAAATCGGCGAGCAGCGCGAAGCGGTGTTCGCCGTCACCCTGCCCGAACAACCTGGCGCGTACAAAAAATTCGTTTCCCTGATCGGTTCGCGCAACATCACCGAGTTCAATTACCGCTACAACGATCCGCGACAGGCGCACGTCTTCGTCGGCATCCAGGTATCCTCGCGCGCCGAATCGGTGAAACTGTTCGAACATCTGCGCCAGCACGATTATCCGACGATCGATCTGACTGACGACGAGATGGCCAAGGGGCATATCCGCCATCTGGTCGGTGGGCACGCGTCGAACATCGAAAACGAGTTGCTTTACCGTTTTGAGTTTCCCGAGCGCCCTGGCGCGCTGATGAATTTCCTCAACCGGATGAGCATCGGCTGGAACATCAGCTTGTTTCATTACCGCAATCACGGGGCCGATTATGGCCGGGTGCTGGTCGGCATGCAGGTACCACCGACCGAAATGGGCGAATTCGAAAATTTCCTCAAGACGCTCGGCTACGCCTACTGGAATGAAAGCGGTAACCCGGCCTGCAAGTTGTTTCTCGCTTGACAGGCAGCCCGAGGAAACGTTTGCCGATCCGGCGTGTCCCAGCCGGACCACCTGACTTGGACAAGGAGACAGCGCATGCGCATTGCCAATAACGTCACCGAACTGATCGGCAACACGCCGTTGGTTCGCCTGAATCGTCTGACCCACGGCATAGACGGCGTGATCGCCGCCAAACTCGAGTTTTACAACCCGGCGCACAGCGTCAAGGACCGCATCGCCCTGGCGATGATCGACGCGGCGAACGCCGCCGGCAAAATCGGCCCGGAAACCATCATTCTCGAGCCGACCTCGGGCAATACCGGCATCGGTCTGGCGATGGTCTGCGCCGCGCGCGGCATCCGCTGCTGCTTCGTGATGCCCGAAACAATGAGCCGCGAGCGCCGCCTGCTTCTTAAGGCTTATGGTGCGGATCTGGTGTTGACGCCGGGACCGGACGGCATGGGCGGCGCCATCCGTCGCGCCGAGGAGATGGCCGCCGCCGACGCACGTTACCTGATCCCGCAACAATTCGACAATCCAGCCAACCCGGCGGTGCATCGGGCGACGACGGCCGAGGAAATCTGGCGCGATACCGACGGCGGCATCGACATCCTGGTCGCCGGGGTCGGAACCGGCGGCACCATCACCGGCGTCGGTGAAGTGCTCAAGGCGCGCAAACCCGGCTTGCAGGTAATCGCCGTCGAACCGGATGCCTCGCCCGTGCTGTCGGGGGGCCCCCAAGGGCCGCACCCCCACCAGGGCAACGGCGCCGGGTTTGTGCCGAAAGTGCAGAACACCGCGAGTTAAGACGAAGTGGTGCGGGTGAAG
>JAEUOJ010000107.1 GCA_016789495.1 Accumulibacter sp.
TGGCGGGTGTGATAGCGGCTGATATAGTTGTTCCACTTGAATTCCCGACTGTCGCCGAAGTCACCGTCACCGAGATCCCAGTAGCGCGCCGCGACTACCCCGTGGATCAAGCCTCGGTAATGCAGCACCGGCAGATCGAAGCCACCGCCATTCCAAGAAACGATCTGCGGGGTGAATTTATCGATCCCGTCAAAAAAACGTTGAATGATTTCCCCCTCGCCGTGCTCGGGCTCGCTGATCGACCACACTTTCAGATCGTTGCCAACGCGCAGCAAGCAGGAAATCACCGCTACGCGGTGTAGATGCAAAGGCAGGAAATCATGACCGTTTTCCGATCGTCGCCACTGAAAGGCCAATTCCGCAACGTCGGCATCGGATAGCTTTTCGTCCAGGGTGTGTAACCGACGCAAACCGGCAACGTCGGGAATGGTTTCAATGTCGAAAGCCAGTGTCGGCCTCATCGCCGAGATCAGCCAGGAAAAACGCCGGTGGATAGATAGCGATCGCCACGATCGCAAACGATGGTCACAATCAGCGCATTCTGCGTTTGATTCGCCAAGCGTAAGGCAACGGCCAGCGCGCCGCCAGACGAAATACCGGCAAAAATGCCCTCTTCACCCGCCAGCCGACGGGCCATCTCCTCGGCCTCGCCTTGCGAAACCGATTCGATCGCGTCGACACGCGCCGGCTCGAAGATTCGTGGCAGATAAGCTTCCGGCCACTTGCGGATTCCAGGGATCTGCGCTCCCTCTTCGGGCTGGCAGCCAACGATGCGTATGGTGGCGCTCTGTTCCTTGAGGTAACGAGAAACGCCCATGATCGTGCCAGTGGTTCCCATGCTACTGACAAAATGAGTGATTTTCCCGGCGGTTTGTCGCCAGATTTCAGGGCCGGTGCCTTCGTAGTGTGCCAGCGGGTTGTCCGGGTTGGCAAATTGGTCGAGAATGAACCCTCGTCCTTTGTCGCGCAGATCTTCCGCCACGTCACGCGCCAATTCCATGCCGCCGTCGCGCGGCGTCAACACCAGTTCGGCGCCAAAAGCCCGCATTGTCTGTCGACGCTCGATACTCTGGTTTTCCGGCATCACCAGAATCATTCGATATCCCCGTACCGCGGCGGCCATCGCCAGGGCGATGCCCGTGTTTCCTGACGTGGCCTCGATCAGCGTATCACCCGGCCGGATCTCGGCGCGCTGTTCAGCACGGACAATCATTGACAACGCGGGTCGATCCTTGACCGATCCAGCCGGGTTGTTGCCTTCGAGTTTTGCAAGAATGATGTTGCCACGGCCGGTGACGATTTCACCGGGCAAGCGTCGCAAGCGGACCAGCGGCGTACCACCGACATGATTTTCCAGGGTGTCGAACTCAAACATGCGTGTTGAGCCATTGGACGTATTGCGCGACGCCTTCCTCCACGGATTGAAAAGGCTCCTGATAACCGACCTGACGCAATTTGCTCAAGTCAGCTTGCGTGAAACTCTGATATTTCCCGCGCAAGTCATCCGGAAACGGGGTGTATTCAATCAAACCCTGTCGTACCAGCTCGTCGTGCGGCAGCGCCTGCAGACCGGACAAGGCTCGGCAACTGTTGACGTTGGCCGCCGCCAATTCGTTGAAAGTCTGCGCGCGGCCGGTGCCAACGTTGAACAGGCCGGATATCGTCGGATGGTCATAGAAAAAAAGATTGACTTTCGTCACATCAGAGACGTGAACGAAATCGCGTCGATGTTCACCGCTGCCATAACCGTCGGCAGCCCCGAACAATTTGACCCGCCCATCGTTGCGAAACTGATGAAAGTGGTGAAAAGCAACCGAGGCCATCCGTCCTTTGTGCGACTCACGCGGTCCATAGACATTGAAATAGCGGAAGCCGACCACTTGCGTGCCGAATGGGCCGTCTAACTCCTGCCGGTGGCGCACCACCTGGTCGAACAGGAATTTGGAGTAACCATAAACATTCAATGGCGATTCGTACTGCCGTTCTTCGCGAAAAATCCTTCCCCCACCATACGTGGCCGCACTGGACGCATAAAGCAGCTGGACCTGCTGATCGAGACACCAGTCGAGCAGCGTAAGCGAATAGCGGTAGTTGTTTTCCAGCATGTACCGCCCATCGCTCTCCATGGTGTTCGAGCAGGCCCCCTGATGAAAGATGGCATCAACATTGCCATCGAAATCACCCGTGCACAGGCTTTCAAGAAATTCCGCCTTATCGAAATAATCGGCGATCTCACAGTCGACCAGGTTCTTGAATTTTTCGGCCTTGCTCAGATTATCGACGGCAATGATGCGGGTGATGCCACGTTCATTCAGTGCCTTGACGATGTTCGAGCCGATAAATCCGGCGGCGCCGGTGACGATGGTGTACATGATTTACCTCACTCCAATGCAATCGCCAGTTCGCTCCGACTGACCACCGCGGTTCCCAGCTTGCCGACGACCAGTCCAGCGGCCACGTTGGCCGCATGCACCGCTTCCGACCAGGGCGCTCCACTGGCGAGCATCACCGCCAAGGTTGCGATCACCGTATCGCCAGCGCCGGAAACGTCGAAAACTTCTCGTGCCACCGCTCGCTCATGCCACCTGCCATCCGCCCGAAAAAGCGTCATTCCTTCCTCACTGCGGGTAAGCAGCAAAGCCTCGAGGGCGAGCGTCTGGCGCAGAGATTCGGCCTTTTCCGTCAGTTCGCTTTCATCACGCCAACCACCGACGACTGCCCGAAGTTCGGCGCGATTCGGCGTCACCACCGTCGCCTCGGCGTATTTGGAAAAATCGTCTCCTTTGGGATCGACCAGCACGATTTTGCCTGCGGCACGTGCGATACGGATCATTTCGGCGATGTGTGCCAAACCGCCTTTGCCGTAATCCGAGAGGATTACGGCGTCACAGTCGTTAACCCGTTCTGTAAATTCGCTGAGCTTGGCGTGCAGCACTTCATGCGACGGCGAAGTTTCGAAGTCGATACGCAACAACTGCTGTTGCCGCCCGATCACCCGTAGTTTGACAGTGGTACTGATTGCCGAGTCGCGGTACAGACTGACCTCGATACCTTTGGCGGCGACTAAATTCAGCAAGGCTTGGCCAGCTTCGTCATCACCGACCACCGATAATAGGCTGACCTGCGCCCCCAATGCCAGAACATTGCCCGCCACATTGGCAGCACCGCCGGGCCGTTCTTCGCTACGGCCGATTTTCACTACCGGCACCGGTGCTTCCGGCGAAATTCGCTCGACTTCGCCAAACCAATAACGATCGAGCATCACGTCGCCGACAATCAACAGACGCGTCGCCGAAAGATCAGCAAGTGGCATGGCTGCTCAACAAAAAAGATCGCAAAAGCCCGACCAGACCAATGTTTCTAGCATCGCATCGAGTGACTGGCAAGATGAACGCTCCTAGGGTGTCAGGTCGAATTCTTCGGTGCGCTTCGGGGAGTAAGTTTCCCAACCACCGCAAGCAGGACAACGCCAATAGAATTGACGGGCCTTGAAGCCGCAATTATCGCACCGATATCGGGCCAGACGGCGAGTGTAGCCCTGGACGATGCTCTTGGCGAGGTCGAGGTCCGAGCGACTTTCTGGCGGCGCGACCAGCAGACGGGCTTCGAGCAGTTTGTCGAAGCCCAAAAGGGTCGGGTTGCGTTTCAATTCATCGCGGACCAGACGGTAGGCAGCGTCCGGACCGTCGCTTTCGAGAACCAGTTGAAAGACGACATCGAGCAAATCGAGCGACGGGTAGTGCTCGAGATAGCCACGCAGCAATTGCAACCCCTCTTCCCGTCGTTCCAACTTGCGAAATGCCTCGAGCAGTCGTTTGGCAACCAGCGCAAGGTAGGGCGGGTCCTGTTGCTCGATCCGTTGCCAGCAAGCGATAGCCATTGGCACCTGGTCTTGCTGAAAATGGAGGTCCCCTTGCAGCAGGCTGGCGCGCACGCACTTGCGGTTATGTTCGAGTGCGCTCTGCAGATAAGGCGTTGCCAAGTCACGACGTGATCGCAGCATTTCTGCGGCGGCCAACTCACAATAATATTCGGCGATTTCTTTGTGTGAAGCGTAATCGGGTAACTCGGAAGCGATGACAATCGCTTTCTGCCAGTCTTTTTCAAGCTGATAAATTTCAAGCAAATTACGCTTGGCTTCTTCGGCAAGCGAAGTGGTACGCAGTTTTTCGAAAATCTCTTCGGCACGGTCGAGCAAACCGGCTTTCAGGTAATCCTGGCCGAGTTCGGCCATGGCCTGCAATTTCAGATCCTGGCGGATATCCTCTCGTTCAATGAGATTTTGATGCATGCGGATCGCCCGCTCGGTCTCGCCGCGGCGTCGGAACAACCGGCCACGACCAAACTGCAACTCGCTGGTTTGCGGATCGACCGTGACCGCTTCGACAAACGACTCGATCGCCCGATCGGGCTGCTCATTGAGCAAGAAATTCAGGCCTTGAAAATACGAGCGTGGCAAGGCCCGCGACTCTTTGACCAAATGACGGATGTCGATCCGCGCCGCTGCCCAGCCCAGGCCGAAAAACAACGGGAAAAGTATTAACTGCCAGTATTCGAAATCAATCATCCGGTTGACCTTGTCAATGGATCACGTCCTGGCGCATTTCGCGGTTTCAAAGCAGGTGTTCGGGAGTTGCCATTCGCGTTGCCGTAGTACGGGAGTCAACAAGATCGGCCTTGAGCCCGGCGACCTCGCGTCGCAAGCGAAAAAGCGTACCCAGCAGTGACAAAACGGCCAAGGTCGCGCCACCAACGAAAAAAGCCAGCATGACGATGATTAGCGGCGCATGCCAGACGGCGCCAAGAAAGAAACGAACGCTAACTGGTTCGGTATTCTTGACGGCAAAAGCAAACAACAACAGGAATACAAGGACTCTCGAAGCCCATAGCAATGCTC
>JAEUOJ010000113.1 GCA_016789495.1 Accumulibacter sp.
AGATCGCCGGCGCTGACGATCGCCCAAGGGCCCGGATGGTCGGCCGGCAGGCGAGCGGTGATCGCTGCGCGAGCGGAGGGTACGATGACGAAAAGCTGCGTGTTGCGGTTCAGTGCCGGACTCGGCCCGCGCCATTCGTCGAGCACGCTCTGCCAGCCGGTGCCGACGAGCACCTGATCGGCGCTGCCTTTGTCGAGCAGGCGGATCGCCAGTTGGCGGGCGGCCGCATCGTCGTACGGCGCGGCGACGACGACCAACGAGCGCTGCGGCCAGCCGGCGGCGCAGGCGCGGATCGGTTGCGCCAGCGAGCCGGCGCGCAAGACGACGGCGTCGGCGGCGAGGTGTACGGCGTTGTCGCTCGCTGCCCAGCGCCAGGCGAGCGCCACCTCGGCGGCGGCGGGAATCCCCGCCCGCGTCACCGCGGCGCGCGGGCTGCCGAGCGTGAGGCGGTAGCCCGCTCGGCCGTCGGTCTCGACGACGCGCAGCGTCTGCGCCGCCAGCGTCGGATGATCGTGGATCGCTTCGCCGGCGAGCAGGCGCGGCGCTTGCTCGGCGAGCAGACGCCAGGCGGCAACGGCGAAGGCGGCGAGCGCCAGGCTGCCGAGCAAGGTCGTCGCCAGCACCAGGCGCGGCGCCAGGCGCAGCGGCGGCGGTTCGCGGCGGTAGTGTCCTTCGGCAAAGCCCAGCTCGCGCAGGCGGTGGCGCGTCGCGGCATCGGCCAACGGTTCGCGGAAGCGCCAGGTGAGATAAATTTGCCGGCCGTCGTCGCGACCGGGCGGGCGGTGATCGGCGGCGGCGAACTGGCGCAGGCGGTGACGGATTTCGTCGCGCAACGCGCTGTCGGCGAGCGCGCTCAGCCGCTCGGCCGCCTCGCGCGGCGCGGTGTATAACTGCAGCACGGCGTGTTCGACCTGCCAGCGCCGGCTGGCGAGCGAGTCGCGCCAGGGCAGCAGGGGATTTTCCTGTGCGCGCATCGTGGCTTCGGCGGCGACATAGCGCGCCTGCCACCAGGCCAGCGCCCGCTGCGCCAGGCTGTCGGCGCGCAAGGTCTCGCCGGCGAGCGGCTCGCTGCGCAAGAGGCCGTTGATCAGCCGGCAGCGCTCGTCGGGCGGCGCGGCTGCGGCGAGGACGCGGTAGACGTCCCAGGCGTCGGCCGGCAGGGCGAGCACGGCGCGCAAGGTCTGCGCCGTCGCGGCGTCGGCCTGGCCGCCGCCGAGCGCGACGACGGCGGCCCATTGGCGCGCCGCGCCGGACAGGTGCTCGTCGGCGGGGGGGCGCGCGGCGTCGGCGTCGGTCTTGCCGGCGCCCAGCCAGTCGGCCAGTTGCGGCAGGGCGACCGCAGTCAGGCGCAGACGGCGGGCGGCAAAGAGCGCGGCGAGTTGTTTGCCATCCGGCGAGCAGTCGACGAAACAGAGTCGCGGCCAGTGCTCGAAGGCGGCGAGCAGGCGCCGGGTTTCCTCGCTGTGCCGCGGATGCTCCAGCCGACGGCGCAGGCCGGTGCCGTCGGTGAAGATCGCCACCTGCGCCTGGCGGCCCGCTCCTTCCTCGGCCAAAGGCCGATAGCCGGCTTGCGCGGGCCAGTCGACCTGCAGCGGAACGTCGGTGAACAAGCCCTGCCGGGCGTCGAGGCCGGCGGCGCGCAGCGTGGCGGCCAGTTGCGCGGCGACTTCGCGCGGCGTCGGCGGATCAAGATGGCGGTCGAGCCAGAACCAGACGGCGCGCTCGTAGACCGCCGGCTGGAAGCGAAAGCGCATGAAGCCGCCGGCGCGGGCGCTTTCGTCGACGGTCTTCGCCAGGTCCAGCCGGCGGGTCGGATCGTCGGCGATGAAGCGCTCGATGGACCAGACGAGTTGGCGGCGCGCACGCACGTCGATCAGCGCGCCGTCGTCGCGCGCCGGCGGCGGCAGCGGCTGCCAGCCGAAACCGCGGTAGGCGTGCTCTCTGGCGACGATCACCGGATAGCGCCGGCGATAACGCAGCCAGAGGGCCAGCGCCAGGCCCAGCGCGCCGACCGCGAGCAGCGCCAGCGGCCCGGGGCCGAGGCGCTGCGGCAGGCGGATGGCGGTGGGCGACAGCTCGTCGATGCGCCAGGTCCAGAAAGTGGCGACGGGTTGATCGGGCAGGTCGGGGTCGAGGTTGGCCGCGCTTGGCGGCGGCGGTTCCGGGACGACGGTGGGCGCCCGCGCCGCCGGGATTTCCGGCTGACGCGGCGGCCAGAGCGACCAGAGCAGGGCGACGAGCACCAGCAGCGCCGCTCCGGCGGCCAACGCACGCTTCCAAAACTCCGACGGCGGCGGGTCTGGCGGCGCGAAAAGCGAGCCTTCGCGTTCGCCGGCCGGCGGCGGCGACGGCGCCGACGCTTCGCCTGGCGCGGGTTCGACCGCCTGCCAGTCGGCGTCGCTATCGGGACACCAGGCGGCGAAGAGGTCGTCGAAGGTCTGCCGTTGCGCTGGGGTCTTCACCAGCAGCGCGGCGAGCAGCGTCTTCAGTCCGCCGCGGTCGAGGCTGGGCTGGTGCGCGAAGAGGTGGCGCAGCCGTTCGATTTCGCCCGGCCCGACCGGCACGCCGCCGACGCGCAGGGCGGCCAGGAAGTCGCCGAGCTCGGCCAGACGGTCGCTCGCCGCCGGCGGCATCGCTCACGCCAGCCGGGCGAGGTCGCCGGCGTCCTTGATCAGCGCGCCGAGGGCGGGCAGGCTGGCGAGCCGGCCGCCGTCCAGCCGCTCGGCGTCGACGCGCAGCGCGCTGAGGATGCTCAGCCAGGTGAGCAGTTCGGCGGTGGACGGCTTCTTGTCCAGCCCGGGGACTTCGCGCAGTTGCCAGAAACGCCGGCGGGCGGCGGCGCGCGTCGTGGCGTCGAGCTGCGGGAAACCGCTGCCGTCGACGCCGGCCATGCTTTCGACGGCGGCTTCGACGAGCTTTTCGCTGAGCTCGATGCGGTGGAAGATGCAGCGGCGCAGAAAGGCGTCGGGCAGGCGGCGTTCGTCGTTGCTGGTGACGATCACCAGCGGCCGGCGGCCGCTTTTCGGCGCGATCCATCGCTTGTCGTCGAAGGGGTGCGGGAAGCTGTGCTGGTCGAGTTCGTGCAGCAGATCGTTCGGGAAGTCGCGCGACGCCTTGTCGATTTCGTCGATCAGGACGACTGCGTCGCCGTCGGTCTCGTAGGCTTGCCAGAGCGCCCGCTTGTGTAGGAAACCCTGGCGCACGCCGGCGGCCTCCTGGGCCAGCGCCGTCTTGTCCTCGGCCACGGCACAGCGATCTGCCTGCGCCCAGTGCAGATAGCCGACGGCATCGAACTCGTACATCAGATCCTGCGCGGTCGAGGTCGATTTGACCAGGAACTTGAAGAGCGGGATGGCGAAGTACGCGCTGACGAAATCGGCTGCCTGCGTCTTGCCGGTGCCCGGCTCGCCGGTGAGCAGCAGCGGGCTGCCGGTATGCAGCGCCATGTTGAGCGCCAGCAGCAGTTCGTCGGACGGCCGGTAGCGCAAGGCGGCCGTGCGGTGATCGCCGAGCAGGCGCGGCGGGCGCCGCTGTTGCAGAAGTTCCTTCCTCGCCGCCGGGTCGTGCGCGCCCGGATCCGCCGGCGGCTGGGCGATCAGGGTGAAGGGCGGCAGGGGCTGGTCGTCAGTCGGCATCGGGCGGGCTCCAGAAGTTCGGTTCGTAATGCTTCGGCGGCCAGGCGCCGTTCCTTGTCAGCGTTTTCAGTTCATCGCGAAAGCTGCCCCAGTTGTCGGGCTCGCCGCGGCGGATGGCGCCGACCGCTTCGCCGAAGGGCATTTCCGGGCGACCGCCGAGCAGCAGCGCGGGGAACTCGTCGCGGTAGCGGTCGTCGCAGCCGCAAATCGCCTCGTTGCGGAAATACTTGCGCAGATCCGGCAGGCGCACGGCGCTCAGCGCGTCGAGTTCGGCAAAATGAAATCCGGCTTTGTCGGCCGCCGGGTCGGCGTCGTACGCGTCGATCAGCTCTCCGACCGCGGCGGCGAGTTCCTCGGTCGCCGGCGCTTCGAGCGCGACGATCGAGATGACGCGGACCTTGCCCTGCCATCGTTCGGCGGCGACTTCCTCGGCTAGGCGCGTGCGGCACCAGTCGGCGACGGCGCGCAGCAGCAGCCGATCGGCGGCATCACCCTGCGTCTCGCCGGCTTGCCAGCCGAGAACGAGGAAGCACGAGGTCACGCCGACCAGCGTTTGCGGGTCGAGCAGGGCGTCGAGCAGCGCTTGTTGCGGCGAGCGACGATAGCGGCGGCGGACCAGCTCGTCCACACCGCGCACATCCTTGACGCCGGGGCTCAGGTCGACCGACTGCTCGAAGTAGACTTCCCGCTCGGCCAGCTTGCCGACCAGATGCTGGCGGATCATCGAGGGAAACTCGCGCGTGCGGCAGCCGGGCGTGCCGAGCGCGACGACATGGTGAATCCGGCGCCGGGTGTACGTGTAGAACTCGTCGCGGGCGCCGGCCAGCGTATCGCGCTGGCGGTGGCGGTCGAGCAGCAGATTGACCAGATCGGGGTTGCGCAGCAGCTTTGGTGCGTCGGTCTGCCAGCTCGTGTAGCGCGTCCACGCGCTGATCAGGCCGCAGGCGTTGCGGTGCAGGGCGACCACCGGGTCGGCCTTGCCGACGAGCACGGCGTCCAGACAGGCCAGTCCGGCCCGCGCGGCGGCGTGCCCCGCGGCGGTCGGGTTGCACTGGAAGAGCACCGCTCCCTTGACTGCGGCGAGCAGGCGCTCGCCGTGCGCCGGCGCCTCGCCGGCGAAGTCGCCGACCAGGTTGAGAAAGAGCAGCGAGACCGACTGCGATCGCTGCAGCTCGTCGGCCAGCTCGTCCCACGTCAGGCGCTCGCCGGCGGCCCCGTCGCCCAGCAGCAGGCCGTCGCGCGAGGCGGGACCGTAGTAATAGAGCAGACGCGTCGAACCGACGCGCAGCGCGCCGCGCAGCGAAGGCGCGTCGGCGCTAACCACGGGCGCCGGGTTTTCCGGCCAGTGGCGCTGGAAGAAGCGCTGCAGGTCGTCGAAGTGCGCCATCTGGCGGGTGCGCGCCGAGCCGGCGAGCAGCAGCCGGCCGGGGAAATGGCAGAGGTGCCTGACGTATTCGGGGAAACCCGGCGTGCTGGCGACCTGGAATTCGACCGTCCAGCCGGCTTCGCTCAGCGGGCGCTGCTGGTAGGCGATCGTCTGCCAGGGCAGGCGGTGCAGTTGTTCGGCGCCGGTGAACAGCCGCAGGCGCAGCGGCGCGTAGCTCGGCTCGACCGGCCGGCCGCTGGCGAAAGCCAGCGCGAACAGGTGGCGGAAGATCATCGGGTCGTTGCCGAAGAGCAACTGGAAGAGTTCGTCGCCGCCCAGGTCGTCGCCGATGGTTTGCGCCGGAGTCAGGCAATTGATCTGCGGCTTGATCGGGCCGGCGTGCGGCCCGGGAAAGAACTGGTGCTGCCAGTGGTCCAGCCGGGCTTCGATGAACACCGCCAGTTCGTGGCGCGTTCCGCCGGCCTTCGGCGCCGGCGGCGAGGTGGAGTCGGATTTGCGTTTCGCCCAGTCGGCGACGCTCGCGTAGAGGAGATCGCGCTGCCCTTCGTCGAGCAGGTTCAGCGGCTGCTGCCGAGTATTGAAACTGTGTATCGCATGCAGGTCGATGCGGCGTGTGCCCCCGTCGACATCAAGCTGCAGGGCCGCTTCGGCGACTGGACTGACGTAAAGCAGGCCCAGCGTCAGGGTACCGGCTTCGTGCATGCGCAGCAGGACGGGCAACTCGTGCTGCATGACGTAGTCGGAAGTGAGCACATGCTTGCTGACGAGGACGATTGCCAGCCGGGAATCGGCCAGTGCCTCCTGTATCGCCGGATGGAAGCGGTCGCCGACGTCGATCTCTTCACGGTCGCGCCACACCCGTTCGCGGACGCCGGCCACCGCGCGCAAGTGTGGCAGCAGCTCGTCGCAGTAGCGCTTGTCCTTGCTGCTGTAACTGATGAAGATCGTGCTGCCCATCGACATGGTCTCCAGAAATTGACGGTGGCGCGAATGATGACGGAGCACTGTCCGGCCCCGCGAAGCATGAGCATAGCAGCATATTCTGGGTGCAGACAGAGCAGGGTGGGAAGGTGCTGGCGAGTGTGGACTGCCATGATCCAGCTCGGGATGTCGGTCGTGTCCGCCACCTTGTGCGGATTGAGTGTCACGACTACGAACTGGCGCGGTACCGGGTCGGGTGCCTTCGGGGTCGACGCCTCTCGCGGGTGATCACCACGAAGTCACGACGTCGGCGGATAAGCCTGGAGAGCGGCACGCTGCATCAACTTCGCCACTCGTTTGCGGCTGATGGTTTAGCCTGGGGCCACCAGTGTGTTGTGCATCTTGGGGGCTCCGATCGGTCGCGCCCGATTCGGTATCGATGGTGTGAATGTGTTCGCTCAACGCCTTGTGCCGTTGGCTCAGCGCACTGAGGCGACGTCGCTGCTAGGTGGAGTAGCCCGGTTGCCGAGTCATGAAGAACCCGGCATGGCGCACGGAGCGTGAAGTCGGCCTGGTTCGTCATCGCGAAACAGGAGCAACATCACTTCAGGCTTGCGCAGATTTTCCTGTGCTCAGACGGTCTTGAGGTGCAGTTGTCGTTGTGCGCCGGAGTAATCGCCGACGGCGAGCAGCGGCCAACTCAGCAGACAGCGATCGATGGCGCGTTCCAGTTGATCGAGTTCTTCGCGGCGTGGAGCTTTGAGGACATAGTTGGCCACTTCGTGTCGTTCACCGGGATGACCGATCCCCAGGCGCAGGCGCCAGAATGCCGGAGTGGCCAGTCGGGCCTGGATGTCTTTCAGACCATTGTGTCCGCCTGTGCCACCACCATCTTTAAGGCGGATGGTGCCGGGCGGCAAGTCGAGGTCGTCATGCACGACCAGAATTTCCTCGGCGCTGATTTTGTAGAAACGGGCCAGCGTGGCAACCGCCTGCCCGGAGAGATTCATATAGGTGGTCGGCTGCAATAGCCAGAGCTCGCCTTGCCGGGCGACGCGTCCGTAGAACTTGCTCTGTGGTACCAGGGGCACTTGCAGGCGACGGGCCAATTGGTCGACCAACCAGAATCCGATATTGTGCCGATTATCGGCGTGTTCTGGGCCGGGATTGCCGAGGCCGACGATCAGGCGGGGAGGGGGCATCACATTCTGTTAGCTATAAATCATCAGGCCGCCGCGGCCACAGCATGCCGGTCGGCGGCCTGATCATGAGTTTCCGGCCTCAGGCGGCGGGTGTTGCGCCCGCTTCGCCTTCCTCATCGGCGGCTTCGCTTCGTTTGGCCAGAATCGACACCACGACTTGATCCTCGCCGTGCACTACGGGCGTCACTCCGGCCGGGAAGACCAGTTCGGTGACATGAATCGAATGTCCGGCCTGGAGATTCTGCAGGTCGACTTCGATGAACGGCGGCAAATCCTGCGGCAGACAACTGATTTCGATGTCGTTGAGGATATGCGCGACTTGTCCGCCACTCAACTTGACTCCCGGGGCGATGTCGTCGTTGATGAAGTGCAGCGGAATGCGTTGATGGATGACATGCGTTGAATCGACGCGTTGAAAATCGCAGTGCTGGACCAGCGGTTTCCAGGGATGCATTTGCGAATCACGCAAAACGACGCTTTGGGCGACCCCGTCGACGGTCAGCGTAATCACCGACGAGTGGAAGGATTCTTTACGCAGATGAATCAGAATCTGATTGTGATCGACTTCGATCAGTTCCGGGCTGGCGTTGCCGCCATAAATGATCGCCGGGACGCGATTGGCGCGGCGCAGGCGGCGGCTCGCTCCGGACCCCTGCACGGTGCGCTTTTTGGCTTGGATGACAAAATTCATGGTTGACTACTCCTGTGGTACGACAAACCCCGCCCGCGACCAGGCGGGGGGTTGATAAAACGGTGGATGAATCGCCGTCAGGCTGTTGTGCCCGGCGGCTTATTCGATGAACAGCGAGGATACGGAATCCTCGTTGCTGATCCGACGGATGGTTTCAGCCATCACTTCGGCAACCGAGAGCTGCCGGATACGCGGGGAACTCTGCGCGTCTTCGCGTAAGGGAATGGTGTCGGTGACGACCAGTTCGTCGAGATCGGATTCATTGATCCGCTGGACAGCCTGGCCAGAGAGCACCGGGTGGACGCAGTAGGACAGCACTTGCCGGGCACCGTGTTCTTTCAGCGCCGTCGCTGCCTTGCATAGCGTGCCGGCAGTATCCACCAGATCGTCCATGATCACGCAGGTGCGTCCTTCGACTTCGCCGATGATGTTCATCACTTCGGAGACATTGGCTTTTGGGCGTCGTTTGTCGATGATCGCCAGATCGCATTCAAGACGTTTGGCAAGCGCCCGCGCACGTACCACACCACCGACGTCGGGGGAGACAACCATCAGGTGGTCGAAATTCCGCTTCCAGACATCGCCTAGCATGATCGGCAGCGAATAGATGTTATCGACCGGAATATTGAAGAAACCTTGGATCTGCTCGGTGTGCAAATCCATGGTCAGTACCCGATGGACTCCGGCGGCGGTGAGCAGATCGGCGACGAGCTTGGCGGCGATCGGTACCCGCGCTGAACGGACCCGACGGTCCTGACGGGCGTAGCCGAAGTAGGGGATGGCGGCGGTGATCCGGGCGGCCGAGGCGCGCTTGAGAGCGTCGACCATCACCAGCAGTTCCATCAGGTTTTCGTTGGTCGGCGCGCAGGTCGATTGCAGGATGAAGACATCCATGCCGCGAACATGTTCCTGTATTTCAACGCTGATTTCGCCATCGGAGAAGCGACCGACGTGGGCGCGTCCGAGCGAGATGTTGAGGCGTTTGACGACATCGGCGGCCAGAGCAGGATTGGCGTTGCCGGTAAAGACCATCAGGCTGTCGTAGGCCATGCTGCGTGTCCCGAGACGCCGATCTGTGCAACGAGGGGCGCCGTATAAAGCAAGACGGGCAGGTCAGGTGGCCTGCCCGCTTTGACGAAAATTAAATGGCTGGGGAAGAAGGATTCGAACCTTCGAATGCCGGAATCAAAATCCGGTGCCTTAACCAACTTGGCGACTCCCCAGCGGTCGCTTGCATCATTCACCTAGTTGGCGAATGAGCCGGCGATTATAACGAGGATTGATCCGAAAAAAAAGAGTGGTCAAAGAAACTGGCGTCCTCATCATGCCACCCGTGCCGGCGGTGGCGAAATCAGCGTGCCAACCCGCGCAGTGGATGTTCGGCCAGCCCAACGGCGATCCAGCTTCGCCAATCCGCCGGCAATTTCTTTCGACCGGCATCGGCTTCGGCAGGGCTGGCGAATTCAGCAAAAATGCACGCCCCTGAGCCGGTCATCCGCGCCGGTGCGATAGCCGATAAGCGGTCGAGATACTCGCCGATCACCGGAAAGCGGGCCAGGACCACCGGTTGCAGATCGTTGCGGCCGAATCCGGGCCGCCACTGCGCGGCGGCGATCGACGGCGTGTCGCGCCGCAGCTCTGTGGCGGCGAATATCGTTCCGGTGGCTACCGCTAGCGGCGGCTCGATGACAAGGTAATGACGGGTGGGCAGGTCGATCGCCTGCAGATTCTCTCCGACGCCTTCAGCGAAGGCATTGACGCCAAAAACAAAGAACGGCACATCGGCGCCGAGTTGCAAACCGAGCGCTTGCAACTCGTTTCGAGACATCCCGAGTCGCCAGAGATGGTTGAGCGCCAGCAACACCGTCGCCGCGTCGGAGCTGCCCCCGCCCAGCCCGCCGCCTAACGGCAAACGCTTGGTCAATGTGATATCGACGCCTTGTCGGCATCCAGCGGTGGTCTGTAGCAATCGGGCCGCGCGCACCGTCAAATCATGCTCCGGCATGACGCCGGGCAGCGGCGTCATCAGCCCGATGTTCGCGTCGTCGCGTCGACTGAAGTGAATCGTATCGCCGTAATCGACAAGTCTGAACAGGGTCTGCAGCAGATGATAGCCGTCAGTACGGCGGCCGACGACGTGGAGAAACAGGTTCAGCTTGGCCGGGGCAGGGTAGGCGCTACGCCAGGTCCACAGCGGCTCTGTGGCAGCACGGCGGCCGTTCATTGCCCGGGCTGCGGAGAAGGCGGTGTTTCCCATTGTTCGATACGCAAACGCAGACGTAAGCCATCCGCACGCTCGATGAATAGTCGGGCAGGCCGGGCATGCGCATCCGGGTCATCGTAAAGGTAGTCGATTCGCCAAGCCTGGTCTTGTCGACTCAGCATGCGGCCGGACGGGTCGTAGGTCAGGGTGTCGCCGGCGCGATCGGTTGCGCGCAGCCAAACGACCAGCTTGTCAAGCGGCAATGGGTAACCGAGTAGTGATGCCAATAATTGATCGGCATTGTCGGCGACGTGAACCCGGCCATCGGCCTGGGTCATCCGGGCGCCGGTCGGCCCGCTGTCGATTTCGGCCAGCGCTTGACCGAGCGGAGAAGAAAGGATCAAGGAGTCATGCGGACCGTCATGCCGCCAATTGAGCCGTCCGACATAAATTTTTTCATCGTAAATCAATGAAAAACGCCCATGAATGCTGAAGCTGTCGAGTTGTTCGTGCGCCGCCACGGTTGGCGAGCTTCTGATCGCTTCCGGCGGGATGACGCTGCACGCGTTCAGGAGCAGTGCCGTGAGAAAGATGACTGACAGTCCGCACAGGATTTTCCGTGGCGATCGAAGCGGGGGAGGGCGTCGGCAAGCAAACAAGAGATCAATCCAGGCGGTGGGTCAGGGCGTGAACTTCCTGGCGGCTTCGCTCAGCGCTTCGTTGTCCGGATCCCTTTTCAAGGCTTCACGAAAAGTACGTTGCGCATCGGCGTGCCGCCCCAAGCGAAACTGGATTTCGCCGATATGCGCGGCAATTTCCGGGTCGGGCCGTTTCGCGTGGGCCTGTTCGAGTTTGGCCAGCGCGCCTTCCAGATCACCTTGGCGGAACATCACCCAGCCCAGGCTGTCGAGAATGAACGGATCGTCAGGAGCCAGTTGCAGCGCTTTTTCGATCAGTTGACGGGCTTCCGACAAGTTGACGTTACGATCGGCGTAAGAGTAACCCAGCGCGTTATAGGCTTGCGCATTCTCAGGTTGCAGGGTCATCAGTTTTCGCAAACGGGCTTCGGAAACCGCCAGCCGACCCATTCTTTCGGCGAGCAGCGCCGATTCGTACAGGAGCTCTGGTTGCTCCGGGTCGGCCGTCAATGCCTGATCGAGCACGGTCATTGCCGCGGGAAGTTGCTTGGCTTCGCGTAGCAGAGCGGCTTCGCCGATGATGAATTGCGCGCGCTGGGCCGGGCTGGTTTCGGCAGCGCCACGCAACTGGCTGCGGGCGAGATCGAGATTGCCGCCATCGGCCAGCAGTTTGGCGATCCGCAGTTGCGACTGAAGGAAATGCTCACCAGTCGTCACTTGACGATAGTAGTGCAGTGCTTCCTCGACTTGCCGATCCTCGTCGGCAAGCTGGCCCAGATAGAAGTTGGGAGCGTTCCTGTCGTTGATGTTCAGGGTGAGCAGATGCTTTAACTGGGAGCGAGCGAGCGGTCGATCCTTCTCCTGCAAAGCCAGGATGGCGACCGCATAGACCACCTCCGGATTGTTCGGATAAGCGGTCAATAACTGTTCGAAATAGCGTTTTGCTTCCGGGTAACGCTTTTCCCCGACCATGGCGCGGGCGAGGTAGAGTTGAACATCACGTGCCTGCGGGTAGCGGGAAATAAAACGCTGCAGTGCCTCGATGCCGAGGTCTGGCGATTGCTGACCAAGGAGTTGCGCTTCGAGCAGCGCCGCCGTCTCCCAACTCGGCCGTATCGTGAGAGCCTTGCGCACTTCGGCGAGTGCCTGTGCCTGATCGTTGGCCGAAGCCGCGGCAACGGCAACGGCGTAGTGGGCTTCAGGCAAGGCGGCATAAGGCGCGCAAACTTTACTGATCAGTTGCAACACGGCGGCCTTGTCCGGGCTGCGGGCGAACATCTGGTTTAACGACAACAGATTCACCGGCAAGGCTTCCTTGTCCGTTTCAAGCCAGCGAATCAATTGCGGAGCCAAGCCATCGAACTGGTTGGTCATCGCCATCACGTTGGTTAATACCTGCTGTGCACGCTTCGAATCCGGTTCGATCTGCACCCAGAGTCTGGCCAATTCATTGACCCGTTCGACACGACGGGCATGACCGGCGATTTCGATCGCACGGGCGACGATTCCGGGATCGTTGGTGCGGACTGCCAGATCGTAATAGCTCTGACTGGCCAAATCCGTTCGGCCCCGCTGCAAAGCTATCTCGGCCAACAACACCTGGTAAAGGATCTGACCGGTCAATTCTCCGGGATTTTTCTCCTCTATCCGCGACATCACCGATTCGTTGACCGGACGTCGCGCGCCGGCTTTGCTGCCGGCTTTTCCCGTCCCGGCATCTTCACCGGATGCCGAACAAGCCAGTGTCATTGTCAGTGATAAAACGATGTATTTGATCGGTTTCATGTGTTCCTTGAATACCATGTCGTGGAAACGGCAATCGACGACGAAGTTTGCGGCATAATCCGTGCCATCCATGTTATGGACTTTTGACGGTAGCGGCAATGCCAGAACTCCCGGAAGTCGAAGTCAGTCGCCAGGGGTTGCTTCCCTATCTATCCGGTCAACGGATCACCGGAGTCGTTGCCCGGGTCGCCAAGCTTCGTCATCCCATTCCCACAGGACTCGGCCAACGGCTGACGGGTCTGAACATCGAAACCATTCAACGTCGTGGCAAATACTTGCTGATCGACTGCGCCAGTACGCGAGGTGGTGGTTGGCTGATACTCCATTTGGGGATGTCGGGCAGTTTACGCCTGGTGCCGCTAGGTTCAGTCGCGCAAAAACACGATCATTTCGACCTGTTGCTGGAAAAAAACGTTCTGCGTTTGCGCGACCCGCGCCGCTTCGGAGCGCTGCTGTGGCACGAAGGGCATTCGATCGATGATCATCACTTGTTGGCCCGGCTGGGTGTTGAACCTTTATCCGACACCTTCAACGGCGATTGGTTGTTTACGATTACCCGTCGTCGCCGGCTGCCGATCAAGCCCTTGCTGATGGATAATCGCCTGCTGGTCGGCATTGGCAACATTTATGCATCCGAAAGCTTGTTTCATGCCGGAATTTCTCCATTGCGTCTGGCTGAGCAGATCAATCGACAGGACTGTCAGGCGCTAGCCGAAGCGATTCGGGACACCTTGCACGCTTCAATCGCTGCCGGTGGCAGCAGCGTTCGCGATTATGTGCATAGCGATGGAGGGGCTGGCTGTTATCAACTTTCCTGTGCGGTTTATGATCGTCAAGGACAACCTTGCCCCGCCTGCGGCACAGCGATCAGCCTCGTTCGCCAGGCCGGACGATCAACGTATTACTGCTCTGAATGTCAAATCTGAACAACTTGCTGCGATTGATTTTTGTATTTCGGTACAACATGATTTATTTCTAGTAAAGATCGGCCACTTGTTTATGGCAGTCCTGAGAATACGTTTATCTTGCGGTAGAGACGGCAAGAACCGCAGCATGCTCTGGAGCTCTCCAGGTTATCCGCAGTATGCTAAAGTGAAACACTGACCATTGCACCGGAACTATCGATGTCGCTTGCTCAAAACTTCGCTGCCTATAGTGAATGGCGCACCCATATTTCGGCGATGCTGGAAAGTTTTGGCCGTTGGCTGGCTGAAAATGAATTGTCCGATGCGCAGACGGATCGGCGGGTCGCTCAATTGCTCGACAAGCTGCGTGAAGATCGACTGCATGTCGCCTTTGTCGCCGAATTTTCCAGAGGCAAATCCGAACTGATCAATGCGATTTTTTTTGCCGAGTACGGTAATCGCATTCTCCCCTCGACTGCCGGTCGGACCACTATGTGTCCAACCGAATTGATGTTCGACAAACGCAAACCCCCCTGCATTGAACTGTTGCCGATCCAAACCCGGGAGTCCAACGCCGGTATCAGCGAATACAAGCGGTTCCCCGACGAATGGACGACGGTGCCACTCTTAATCGACTCGGCGGAAGCCATGCAGGACGCGTTGCGTCACGTCAGCGATGTCATCCGAGTTGACCGGGCCACCGCAGAAAAATTGGGTTTCCCAAGCGATGACGCTCAAATGCTCTCCGCATCAGGAGGCGAGGAAAGCTCGGTAGAACTGCCTCGCTGGCGGCACGCGATCATCAACTTCCCGCACCCGTTGCTCGAACAAGGGCTGGTGATTCTCGATACCCCAGGCCTTAACGCCATCGGCACCGAGCCGGAACTGACCTTGTCGCTATTGCCCAACGCGCATGCCGTACTGTTCATTTTGGCGGCTGACACCGGTGTCACCCAATCCGATCTGACGGTGTGGCGAGAACATATCGGCACACCAAGTGGTCGAAAGCGAGGGCAAATCGTTGTTTTGAACAAAATCGACAGTCTGTGGGATGAACTCAAAACTCCTGCCGAAATCGATGCCGAAATCGCCAAACAGTCGACTCTTTGCGCTCAAATCCTCGACGTACCGGCGCAACAGGTCTTTCCAGTGTCTGCGCAAAAGGCGCTGGTGGCCAAGATTAATTCCGATGGTCCACTCCTTTCGCGGAGTCGTTTGCGCAACCTCGAGTACGCTCTCTCCGAAGAACTGATTCCAGCCAAGCAGGAAATCGTCAAGGAGAATACCGAAAACGAATTTTCCGATTGCCATCATCGCACACGCAATCTTCTCGAAGCGCGACTGTCGGATCTGCGCGAGCAGAAAACCGAACTAGGCGAGTTGCGGGGCAAGAACAAGGGCGTTGTCGAATACATGATGAGCAAAGTCCGGCACGAAAAGCAGGAATTCGAATCCGGTTTGCAGCGCTATTATGCTGTACGTAGCGTCTTTTCACGCCTGACCAACAATCTTTTCTCTCATTTAGGTCTGGATTCACTGAGATGGCTGAGCACATCCACCCGCGAAGCGATGCTCAGCGCCGCGTTTTCCATGAATCTATCCGCCGCGATGACCCAGTTCATGGACGCCGCTCGTGGAAATCTACGGCGATCCGAAGGCGAAGTCAGTGAAATACTGGCGATGCTGGAAGCGATCTACAAGAAATTTTCAGTCGAACATGGTCTCAAGCTGGGAACACCGATTTCCTTCTCGCTGCTGCCTTATGAAAAGGAAATCGATCGTCTGGCGTTATGGTGCGACACACACATTAATTCCGCGTTGCAGTTGCTGACCCACGAAAAAAGTCAGGTCACACAGCGGTTTTTCGAAGAAGTTGCGGTGCAAGCCCGAAAAACTTTCGAGCGAGCCAATCGAGACGCCGAATCTTGGTTGAAAGCCGTCATGGCGCCAATGGAAATCCAAATTCGCGAACACCAGATTCATCTCCAACGTCGGCTTGAAAGTATCAAAAGAATTCACCAGGCGACCGACACTCTTGAAGAACGGATTGCGGAACTGGAAGACTTTGAACGCAAATTGACGGCACAAA
>JAEUOJ010000116.1 GCA_016789495.1 Accumulibacter sp.
TGCGATGCCGACAGCCTGGGACGCCTGAAACCGGGGGCCAGCACGTCCGCCGACGTGATCCAGGTGATGGGCAAACCGAAGCTCGAATGGCGCGAGTCCGATGGCACCCGCTACTGGGAGTATCCGCGCACTCCGGAAGGAATGGTCAACTACCGGCTGGTGATCGGTCCGGACGATAAACTGCGCGAAGTGCAACAGCTGCTCACCGAAGCCAATTTCGCCAAGGTCAAACCCGGCATGACCCGCGAAGACGTCCATTTCCTGCTCGGACAGCCGGCGCATCAGCGTTATTTTTCACTGAAGCGCGAAGCGGTCTGGGATTGGAAGACCAAAAGCGAGCCGGGCATGGACTGGTACTTCAACGTGCATTTCAACGACGATGGACTGGTCACTCGAACCAGCACCAATTTCGAACCGCGAGGCTGACCGCCGCCGCAAGTCACCGATCTCATCCGCTACCGCTGATTCCATATTCACCGCGCCCGTCGACTTGCCATGCACGGACTTCATCTGATCGCCGAACTGTACGCCTGTCGCGGCGATCAGCGACTATTCGACGACGCCGCGATACTGCGCGAACTATGCATAGACGCCTGCCGAGAACCGGGGCTGACCCCGCTAGGCGATCTGTTCCATCAATTTGGCGACCGACGATCCGGCGATCATCGGCAGGCTGGAGGGGTCACCGGTGCGGTGGTGCTGGCCGAATCGCATCTGGCGGTGCATACCTGGCCGGAAACGAAAGGTGTCACCCTCGATCTGTATGTCTGCAATTTCAGCCAGGATAACCGAGTTGCCGCTCGCCAGGTCAGCGCGCGACTGATTGCCGCGTTCGCGCCGACCCGGCTGATCGAACGCGAAATCGAAAGAGGGACCCCAATGCTTGCCGCCGCCACATCGGCTGGCGATTGACGCTGCGATCAACGAGGTATACTTGACACTTTTATCGTCAGGCCAGCAGAGGAAAGCACGTGGAATCGCTTCGCATCACGCTTGAGCAATCGGAAATTCCAACTCATTGGTACAACGTCGTCGCCGACATGCCCAATCCGCCGTTGCCGCCTCTCGGTCCGGACGGTCAGCCGGTGTCGCCCGAGCAAATGGCGGCAATTTTCCCGATGACGATCATCGAACAGGAAATGTCCGCCGAGCGTTGGATTCCGATTCCCGAGCCGGTGCGCCAGGTGTATCGCTTGTGGCGCCCCTCACCCCTGATCCGCGCGCGGCGCCTCGAAGAACTGCTCGATACCCCGGCCCGGATTTACTACAAGTACGAGGGCGTTTCGCCGGCCGGTTCGCACAAGCCGAACACCGCCGTTCCGCAGGCTTTCTACAATCTGCAGGCTGGAATCAAACGCATCACTACCGAAACCGGCGCCGGCCAGTGGGGATGCTCAATGGCCTTCGCCGGCCAGATGTTCGGCTTGGATGTCCGGGTGTACATGGTCAAGGTCAGTTATCAGCAAAAGCCGTTCCGCCGCTCGATGATGCAGACCTGGGGCGCCGAAGTGTTCGCCAGCCCGTCATCGATGACGCAAACCGGCCGTGATCTGCTGGCCAGGGATGCCGACAATCCGGGCTCGCTGGGCATTGCCATTTCCGAAGCCGTCGAGGAAGCCGCTTCGCGTAGCGACACCAGCTATGCGCTTGGCTCAGTGCTCAATCATGTCGCCTTGCACCAGACGATCATCGGCCAAGAGGCCAAAAAACAATTCGAAAAAGCCGGCGACTGGCCGGAGATGATTTTCGCGCCCTGCGGTGGCGGTTCATCGTTTGCTGGCATCGCCTTTCCCTTCCTGGCCGACAACGCCGCTGGCGGACGCCATGGCCGGCCGACGCGCTTGATCGCCGTCGAACCGACTTCGTGTCCAACGTTGACCAAAGGCATCTATGCCTATGATTTCGGTGATGCTTCAGGATTCACGCCGTTGATGAAAATGTATACCCTCGGTCACGATTTCATGCCGCCGGGGATCCACGCTGGCGGACTCCGTTACCACGGTGACTCACCACTGGTTTCGCAGTTGTATCACGAAGGACTGATCGAAGCCGTCGCCGTCAGTCAGCTGGCGACCTTCGAAGCCGGTGTGTTGTTCGCCCGTGCCGAAGGGGTGATCCCCGCTCCCGAATCGAACCATGCCATCCGGGCGACGATCGATGAAGCCCTGCGCTGCAAACAGTCAGGCGAAGTGAAAACGCTGTTCTTCAATCTGACCGGCCACGGTCATTTCGACATGGCCGCCTACGACCGCTACTTCGCCGGCGAACTCGAAGATTTCGATTATCCCGCCGAAGCGATTGGCGCCTCGCTGGCCCACTTGCCGAAGGTTGGCTGACCGCCGCACCATGCGCGTACTGATCTTCGCCTTGATCCTGGCCAATCTGCTGTTCCTGGTTTGGGCGCGCGGTCATTTCGGGTCACCGGCAAGTAGCGAATTCGCTCGCGTCGAGCAGCAGTTGCACCCCGAAAAGCTGGTCGTTGTCTCGCGTGGTCGCCCCCCGGATGCGCCAGCTCCCAGACAGAACGCCGCTGTCACCGAACAGAAAGTCGATCAGCTTTGTCAAACGTGGGCCGAGTTGCCCAACGCCGATGCCGATCGACTCGAGGCACTGCTGGCGGAACAGTTTCCCGCCTTCAAGGTTATCCGCCGCGCGGTGACCGAAAGTAACGGCTATTGGGTCTTCATTCCACCATCGGCCAGCCGCGAAGCGGCCGACGAGAAGGTCGCCGAGTTGCAGCAATTGGGTGTCCAGGACTATTTCGTCGTCCAGGGCAACGGACCGAATCGTTTCGCGATTTCACTCGGCACCTACCACACCGAGGAAGCAGCCCAGGCCGGACTGGCCACGCTACGTCGGAAAGGCGTGAAAACCGCGCAATCCGCCGAGCGCCTGACCAAAAGCATCTCCAGTAGTCTGGACGTGCATGGGCCGGCAGCCACCTTCGACACCGTACGCCAGGCCACTGCCACTTTGCTGCCGAAAGTGACGCCGACCTCATGCCCGACCGTGGCCAATGGAGCAACTTCATGACGTTCATCGTCGGCCTGACCGGTGGAATCGGCAGCGGCAAAAGCACCGTCGCTGACCTGCTGGCCGAGAGAGGCGCTGTACTCGTCGATACCGATGTCATCGCACACCAATTGACCGCGCCGCATGGCGCGGCAATGGCGACGATCGCCGATGCCTTTGGCCGCGAGGTGCTGACCGCCGACGGCGCGCTCGACCGCGCCGCGATGCGTCGCCTAGCGTTTTCCGTCCCGGAGGCCAAAGCCCGGCTGGAAGCGATCCTGCATCCACTGATCCGGCAACGCAGCGACGAAGCGTGCCGGCAGGCGATGGATGCACCGTACATCGTCTTGGTCGTTCCTTTGCTGGTCGAATCGGCGAACTACCGCCAGCGGATCGACCGGCTGCTGGTCGTCGATTGCGAAGAAACCACCCAGATCGAGCGTGTCATGGCACGCAGCGGCCTGTCCGCTGACCAGGTCCGGGCGATCATCGCCGTCCAGGCCACGCGCGAGCAGCGGCGCGCCGTCGCGGACGACCTGCTGCTCAACGACGGCAATCTTGCCGAGCTGCGACCGCAGATTGATCGACTTCATCAGCAATTTGTCGTGTTGGCCGCGGCCAAATCGGCGGCAGACCGTTGAGGTTTTAAATTAAATGATTCAGAATCGACCCGAATTCCCGTTCCCCAAGCCGGCGTCCGTCGTGTGATCACCTACGAATATCCCTTCAATGAACGCATACGCACGCTGTTGCGTCTTGAGGACTTGTTCCAGAAGGCGGCCAGCTTCATGCAGCGTGACGGATCGCACGAACACCATGTCGTTCTGCTGACCCTGTTCGAGATTCTCGACGTCGCCGGTCGCGCCGACTTGAAAATGGACTTGATCCAGGAGCTTGAGCGACAACGACAAAGCTTGTTGAATTTCCGCAACAATCCCGATATTTCGGAAGACGCTTTGGCTGGTGCGCTGTACGAGATCGAGCAGGCGTCAGCGGCCTTGCTGGCATTGGCCGGCCGTTTTGGTCAGCATATTCGTGACAACGACTGGCTGATGAGCATCAAGAGCCGCGCCAGCATTCCCGGCGGAGTCTGCGAGTTCGATGTGCCTTCTTATCATTACTGGCGCCATCAAGGGGCCGATGCTCGCCGCGAGGCGCTGTTGACCTGGTTGCAGCCGATGCTGCCGCTGCGCGACGCTTTGACCATCGTTTTGCGCTTGTTGCGCGCCAGTGGCCGCGCCGAGCAGCACGTTGCCGCCAATGGTGCGTTTCAGTTGATGCTCGGTGGCAGCAGTTCGCAAATGGTGCGTATTTCGATGCGCCTGCACGCCCCTTATATCCCGGAAATCAGCGCCAACAAATATGCGTTGAACATCCGCTTTACCCGGCCGGATAGCGATCACCGCCCGCGACAATGCGATGATGACGTCGAATTCGGGATGTTGTTTTGTAACCTCTAGCCGTTGGTCGGAAGGCTGGGTCGATGCGAAAGACGTGGTAAGCGAGCGCGATTTTTGATGGGAACCGAGCGGCGACTGTGATCTGTTCGCGCGGTAAGCCGGGAAAAAATCCGCCCGCCGTTCGACTTTTTGCGGCTGACTTGGTCAAGTAAGTCAGGCGGCCACTGTGCCAATCCACCGACCGTCACCTGACGTTTCTTCCTCATGCGTGGCTGTCCGCCAGGCAAGCGCATTTCCGAAGACCACAGCCGGGTACAATTCGACTTTTACCCGACGTCGTTCCGGTCATTTTCGCCGGACGGAATGATCAACCGACCAACCGCCACCCGTCCACATGCACATCGAGGTTTTACCCGTTACCGTTGACGATATCGACTCGCTGACCACACTCGCCCGCCGGATCTGGCTGGCGACATATTCCAAAATCATCAGTCCGGCGCAAATCGATTACATGCTTGCTCAGCGCTATGCCCCGCAGCGCCTGCGCGAAGAACTGAACTTGCCGACAATCTGGTGGGATCAGGCGCGCGTCGATGGCCGACTGGCCGGATTTGCTTCGTGCGTGCAGCTCCTCGAACGCCGGGAGATGAAGATAGACAAACTGTATGTCGATCCGGACCATCAACGACAGGGTCTCGGCGGGCGATTGCTGGCGGCGGTTGCCGCGCATGCTCAGACGACTGATTGTCAAACGCTGATCCTGGCGGTGAACAAGCGCAACGCGCCGGCCATCGCCGCCTATCGTCGTTACGGCTTCGTCATCCGTGAAGAAGTGTGCATCGACATTGGTGGCGGCTTCGTCATGGACGACTACCTCATGGCCCGGCCGTTGCTACCGGCCATTTCCCGCGATCGATGACGATGAAACTGTCCTTCGTCAAAATGCATGGCCTGGGCAACGACTTCGTGGTCATCGACGCCGTCCGTCAAAGGGTGGAGCTGACAGCTGGGCAGATGCGTTTCCTGGCCAACCGTCATTTCGGCGTCGGTTGCGATCAAATCCTGCTGGTCGAAGCCGCCAGCCGGCCGGAAGTCGATTTCCGTTACCGGATTTTCAATGCCGATGGCGGCGAAGTCGAGCAATGCGGCAATGGCGCGCGCTGTTTCGTCCGCTTCGTACACGAGCAGGGTTTGAGCGAGCGCCGCGAGATTCGGGTCGAAACGCTCGCCGGAGAGATCGTTCCGCGGCTGGAAGACGACGGCACCGTGACCGTCGACATGGGCGTCCCCGATTTCGTCGCTGAACGGATTCCTTTCATTACCGACAGCGAGGCGTTGGTGCAAACCTTGCGTGTCGGCGACCAGGAACTGGCGATCGCTGCGGTCAGCCTCGGCAATCCGCACGCCGTGCAGTTGGTGGCGGATGTGGACCAGGCGCCGGTGGCGTGTCTGGGCCCGCTGATCGAGGGCCATCCTCGTTTCCCGCAGCGAGTCAACGCCGGATTCATGCAACCACTCGATCGCCAACGAATCCGTCTGCGGGTTTTCGAACGAGGCGCCGGCGAAACCCTGGCCTGCGGTACCGGCGCCTGTGCGGCCGTGGTCACTGGCATCGCTCGCGGTTTGCTCGATTCACCGGTGCAGGTTGAAACGCGTGGCGGAACGTTGTGCATCGCCTGGGACGGTCCAGGCACCGCGGTGCGGATGAATGGTCCGGCACAGACGGTTTTTAAAGGAGAGATCGAACTATGAATCCGGAGCAAGTCGCCCAGTATCTGCAGGATCATCCGCAATTTTTCGAGGAACATCTGGAATTGATGACCAATCTGGTGGTTCCCCACCCGCACAGCGGACGGACGATCTCGATCACCGAACGGCAAATGCTGGCATTGCGCGAGAAGAACCGTCAGCTCGAAAGCCGTTTGACCGAACTGCTGGAAATCAGCGAGGAAAACCACGACATCAGTCAGCAGATGCATCGCCTGGCGGTGGCCCTGATCGGCGCTGGAGATGTCCAGGCGGTATTGCATACCCTCGATTATCATCTGCGCAATGATTTTGCCATTCCGTATGTGGCCGTGCGCTTATGGCCCGACTCCTCTGGCGGTGACCCGTTGTCGGTATATGCGGCGGTCAGTCAGAAGCTGCGCACCTTTGCCGAAGCGTTGATCCAACCCTACTGCGGGACTAGCGACGATTTCGAATCGTCGTCCTGGTTCGGCGAAGCGGCGGCGCATATTCGCTCGCAAGCGCTGATCGCCCTGCGCAACGACAGCGGCACCACCGGTCTGTTGGCGCTCGGCAGTGGCAACGCCGACTATTTTCATCCCGAGATGGGAACCATTTATTTGCAGCGTCTGGGCGAAATGGTCTCGGCGGCACTGACACGCGCAGCGCATTGACGACGGCGCTCGGCACGTGACGATCACCGACATCCAGGCGAACTCCGACCGCTATCTCGATGAATTGGCGCAGCAAAGACGTCTGTCGCCGCATACCGTCGCCAATTATCGCCGTGATCTGACGTTGCTGAAGCGGCTGATCGACGATCTGCCGGACGGTGGCGCGCTCGACACGCTGCAGACAGCGCAGATCCGCCGTTTTCTGGCGCAACTGCATTCCCGTGGCCTTGGCGGCCGTTCCTTGGGGCGTGTCCTGTCGGCCTGGCGGGGTTTTTTCCGCTGGCTGGTCCAGCACGGTGCGCTGACTGTGAATCCGGCTGACGGTCTGCGGCCGCCGAAAAGCCCGAAAGCCTTGCCGAAAGCCCTGTCACCGGATGAGGCCAACCGCCTGCTGGCGGTCTCGGCCAGTGACGATCCGCTGGAAAGCCGCGACCAGGCGATGTTCGAACTGTTTTATTCGTCCGGGCTGCGGCTCGCCGAACTCGCCGCGCTCGATTTGTCGTGTCGCGAAGACCTGCAGAATGGCGAACTGCGCATCATCGGCAAGCGCAACAAAGCGCGCATCGTCCCGGTTGGTCGTCTCGCGCTAGCCGCGCTGGCGCACTGGCTGGCGCAACGCCCGCAGTTGGCCGCTGCCGACGAGCCGGCGTTGTTCGTCGGTCAGCGCGGCAAACGATTGGGTGTGCGGATGATCGCCTTGCGCCTCGCACGACGCGGCTTGCGACAGGGCTTGCCGATCCAGGTGCATCCGCACCTGTTGCGCCATTCTTTTGCCTCACACCTCCTGCAGTCCGCGGGTGACCTGCGCGCGGTCCAGGAAATGCTCGGACACAGCAGCATCGCTTCGACGCAAGTGTACACCCACCTCGATTTTCAGCATCTGGCCAAGGTTTACGACCAGGCGCATCCGCGCGCCAAACGTAAAGCCGACTGAAACCGCCGGGGCCTGTCTGTCGAATTCGCCATAGACCAGGGGTGATTTCAGCTTAGCTTCGGCGAGACGAAAGGATTCACCGAACCGCCAACAGGGCAGTGGAGCGAGCATCAAGGTGCCGATCGCCGCCGCGTTTAGGCAAACGATGCGGGCAGAGCACGGGCGATGGAGTCGCCTTTTTATTTTCATCGCCGGCGGGTAAAATCCGCAGGTCATCAACAGGACCCCCGTCATGACCGCTCGTTTGCTCACTCCGGCCGACGAGGCCGGCATTCTTGCCGAGGCGCTGCCTTACATCAAGCGTTTTCACGGCAAGACCATCGTCGTCAAGTACGGCGGCAACGCGATGACCGACGAGCATCTCAAGCAATGTTTTGCCCGCGACGTGGTGCTGCTCAAACTGGTCGGGATGAACGTGGTGGTGGTGCATGGCGGTGGGCCGCAAATCGAAAATCTGCTCAAGCGCGTCGGCAAGACCGGCCATTTCATTCAGGGGATGCGTGTCACCGACGCCGAAACGATGGAAATCGTCGAAATGGTTCTCGGTGGTCAGGTCAATAAGGATGTGGTCAACCTGATCAACCAGGCCGGCGGTAAAGCCGTCGGTCTCACCGGCAAAGACGGCAACTTCATCCGCGCCAAGAAATTGCTGTTGACCAGCGACAACGACAACGCTGACCTGATCGACGTCGGCCAGGTCGGTGACATTACCCAGATCGACCCGTCGTTGATCGGTCATCTGGAGGCCGGTGGCTTCATCCCAGTCGTCGCGCCGATCGGCGTCGGCAAGAACGGTGAAACCTATAACATCAACGCCGACGTCGTTGCCGGCAAGATCGCCGAAATCCTCAAGGCTGAAAAGCTGGTGCTGCTCACCAACACCCCCGGCGTGCTCGATGAAAACGGCGAACTGCTCACCGGCATGACTCCCAAGGAAATCGACGAAATGGTTGCCGACGGCACGCTTTCCGGTGGCATGCTGCCGAAAATCGGCTCGGCACTGGACGCGGCGCGTAACGGCGTGAAAAGCGTACATATCATCGACGGACGGGTCGAGCACGCTCTGCTGCTGGAAATCCTGACCGACCACGGCGTCGGGACGATGATCAAGTCGCACTGAGCACGGTGCTAGCCGGCACAAGCTCGCCGAACATCATCGGCTTTATGTTCCTGGCACTGGCTTGGTCATGTTTTTGCAGTCGCTGCGCAGGACACTTCATTCAACCGGATCCCCACCATGTTTCATATCGCCAAAGGTGAGTTCATTGCCAAACTCGCACCACGGCCCATGGATGGTCAACCGGCAGAGCTCAAGATCGGGCGGATGTCCATCGACAAAACCCTTTCAGGCGATCTGGTCGCAACCACGGTAGGCCAGATGCTCAGCGCGATGACGGAGGTCAAAGGGTCTGCAGGCTATGTCGCCATCGAGCGGGTGGACGGCACACTATTCGGCAAGCGAGGGACTTTTCTGCTCCAGCATCATGGCATGATGAATCGAGGCGTTCCGAGTCTTTCGGTCACGGTGGTTCCAGACTCGGGGACTGGCGAACTTGTCGGCATTACCGGTGAATTCACCATCATCATCGCCAATGGCAAGCACAGCTACGAGTTCAAGTACACCTTGCCATGAACAAAGCGCCACTCTCAAGAAAATTTGTCGAGTAACCGATTTGTATTGGGCACTTCTTTTCTGGTTCCCAAGGGTTATCTTGGGAGCCCCATGTCTGTACCTTGGAAATCAGCATTCGGCGACTGGCTGATCCACCACCGATCTTGCTTTCTTCAGCTCCTGTCAAAAAAATCCCGAAGCGATGTTGATGGTCAGCGCCAGCAGCGTGGTATTGAAGAAAAACGACAAGACCGAATGGACCAGCCCGATGCGTCGCATGCCGCGGGAACTGAAGCCGATGTCGGCGGTTTGCCCGGACGTGCCGATGATGCAGGCGAAATAGACGAAGTCGAGGTAATTGGGCGTAGTCTCGCCGGGAAAATCGAGGCCGGGCGGTTGATGGTTGGCCAGAGCCACGTAATAGTCATGCGCGTAGTGTTGCGCGAACATCACGTGGGTGAAGGTCCAGGACGAGACGATGGTCAGCGCGGTCAGCGCGACATGCGCATAGCGTTCGGCGCCTTGCAGGTCTTTGGCCACCGCCAGTTGCGCAAAGATGGCTCCCAGCGAGATCAGCACCGCCAGGATCACCAGCAGCAGCACCACGATTTTGCCTTCGTCCTGCAGGCGCGCGCGCAGGTGGATGTTCTGCAGGTCGGCCTTGAACATCATCTGCGTCACCAGCGCCAGATACAGGCACGCGCCGGCGTTCCAGGCGACGATCAGGCGGGTGATGGTCCGGTGTCCCAACGATTCGGGCAGCAGGAAAAAAACCAGCACCCCGACGAGCAGCGAAATGATCAAGCGGGGACGGGCGCGGATTTGTCGGATGAGCAGGGAGCGATGCCTTCTGGGCAGAGGGGCAGGGGTGTCCATGATGTTCTCCTGGCCGGGAGGCACGAAAATGGGGCGATGCGGCGGGTGGTCGCGTGATCGCCGGTGGGGCGAACCGGCGACGGACAGCGATTGTCGGTTTCGCGATCGATGCGGGGGTCGATTATGCCCCAACTCAGCGCTCGCTGAACGCGACAGACCGACGGTTGGCGACCGGCCGGCGGATCGCCGGCCGCGATCGGTCGTTCAGTCACCGGCCGGGTTGTTGAGGTTGGCCTGCGCCTCGTCGGCGTCGGCGTAGAGGTGTGGCGCGATGTCGCCTCTGGCCAGAGCCTCGCTGAGCTTCAAGCGAGCGAAAGTGCTCGAGGTATAGCGGGTGACATTCAGGTAATGTCGCTCCATCAATCCTTTGACCATGCCGATATAGTCGTCGACCAGTTCGGGGGTGATGCTGAATCGGTCGTAATTGACCACGGCATAAACTTTGCGACCGATGTCGGTCAGTTTGGCTTCAACAGCGGCGTGAATCCGTTCGATGTCGCTTTCGCTACGCACATTCAACCCTTCAAAATCGATGAACAGGGTATTGCTCGCCGGCTCGTAACTCAGCCGCCGGGGCAGCGGAATTTCGAGCAGATCGGGGCGCAGGTTCATCGCTTCGTCGCTGAAGATCCGGGCATCCATCAACGCCGGTTGGCGCGGGATGACCGGCTTGAAGGCCATGTGCGCCAGAATGTCGCGCTCGAGGTCGATTCCCGGCGCAATCTCGGTCAGTTCAAGTCCGTCGGCCGAGAGCTTGAACACACAGCGCTCGGTGATGAACAGCACCGGCGTGCCGCGGCGGTTGGCTTCGGGCCCGCTGAAGGTACGGTGTTCGACCTGCTCGACGAATTTGCGCGCCCGGCCGTCGTTGATGATCGACAGTTGTCCGGCGTTGATCGCGATCTCGAGGTCGCCGGCAGTGAAGGTGCCGACGAAAACGACTTTTTTGGCGTTCTGGCTGATGTTGATGAAGCCGCCGGCGCCGGCCAGCCGCGGTCCGAACTTCGAGACGTTGAGATTGCCTTCACGGTCGGCCTGCGCCAAGCCGAGAAAGGCGATGTCCAGTCCGCCGCCGTCATAAAAATCGAACTGGCTGGGTTGATCGATGATCGCCTGGGCATTGATCGCCGCACCGAAATTCAAACCGCCCGCCGGGATGCCACCGACGACCCCGGGTTCGGCGGTGAGGGTGATCAGGTCGATGATCTTTTCTTCGGCGGCGACGGCGGCGATGCCCTCCGGCATGCCGATCCCGAGATTGACCACGGCATTGGCCTTCAATTCCAGCGCCGCGCGACGGGCGATGATCTTGCGTTCGCTCATTGCCATTGCCGGAATCCCCGACATCGGGACGCGCAGTTCACCGGCGAAGGCCGGGTTGTACTGTTCGACGAAGGTCTGCATGTGGTATTCGGGTTTTTCGGCGACGACGATGCAGTTGACCAGCAAACCAGGGATTTTGACCTGCCGGGAATTGAGCGTGCCGCGCTCGGCGATCCGTTCGACCTGGGCGATGACGATGCCGCCCGAATTGTGCGCGGCCATGGCGATGGCCTGGGCTTCGAGGGTCAGCGCTTCCTTTTCCATGGTGATGTTGCCGTCGGGGTCGGCGGTGGTGCCGCGGATGATGCCGACGTTGATCGGAAAAGCCTGGTAAAACAGGTACTCCTGGCCGTCGATTTCGATCACCCGCACCAGATCCTGGGTGGTTCGCTGATTGAGCTTGCCACCGCCGAGACGCGGGTCGACGAAAGTGCCGAGCCCGACGCGGGTCAGGGTGCCCGGTTTGCCGGCGGCGATGTCGCGGAAGAGGTGCGAAATCACCCCTTGCGGCAGGTTATAGGCTTCTATGCGGTTGGCGACGGCCAGATGTTGCAGTTTGGGAACCAGTCCCCAATGACCGCCGATCACCCGACCGACCAGTCCGTCGTGTCCGAGATGGTTGAGACCGCGATCCTTGCCGTCGCCCTGACCACCCGCGTAAACGACGGTCAGGTTGCGCGGGCTGCCCAGGCCGGGCAGGTCGTCGCCGCCGTCGCTTGCCAGATACAGTTTTTCCAGGGCAACGGCGATGTTCTCGGGAAAGCCGATGCCGACGAACCCGCCGGTGGCCAGTGTGTCTCCGTCGCGGATCAGCCGCACCGCCTCCAGCGCCGAAACGATCTTGCCGGTATCGGAGGCGCGCAGCGAATGGGCCAAGGGGTGCCGGGAAATGGGCATGGAAGCAGTCCTCCTGGTAAAGGTTGGCCGGTGTGCTCAAACGATACCGGTCAGATAGTACACGGCGATGATCACGAACACCGCCGTGGTCTTGATCAGCGTAATCGCGAAGATGTCTCGATAGGACACTATGTGGGTCAGTCCGGTCACGGCCAGCAGTGTGATCACCGCGCCGTTGTGGTGCAGGGTGTCGAGTAAGGTCTGCCGCTATGCACCACTTCGCGCATCAGGCTGTTCGGGATGACTTCTTCGATCGGCAGACCGATCACCGCCGCTGGGTCGGCCAGTCCAAGGCGCTTCGGATAATTTTCGTTCATCCAGACGATGCGCGCCTGGCGATCGACGATGACGACTCCTTTGAAAAGATCAGCGAAATCGTCCAGCAAGGTTTGCATCGCCCGCTGGCGAATCCGCTCGGCATCGGCTGCAAAATCGAGCGACATGGTTTCTCCCGCAGTCGTTATGTGCCGCGCACCGGCGAAAGAGATAAAAAAACCTGCTGCCTGTCGGGGCAGCAGGTTTTGTCAGTACCCGCGGGACGAGTGTTGGCGAGCTGGCTTATTTGGTGCCAAGGGCGCGCTGCAACTGTTCGAGAGCCGTCGGGTCCTCGATGGTCGTCAGATCGCCCGGGTCGCGACCTTCGGCCAGCGCCTGGATCGAACGGCGCAACAGTTTGCCGGAGCGGGTCTTCGGCAGAACGGTCAGGAAGTGCACCCGACTCGGCCGGGCGATGGCACCCAGGCTGTCGTCAACCTGCTTCATCACTTCTTTCTCGAGCGTCGCGGCCAACGCGGGGGTGGCGATACTGTCGGCGTTCTTGACCACCGCGAAAGCCATCGGCATTTGCCCCTTCAACTGATCGGCGACGCCGACCACCGCCACTTCGGCGATCGCCGGATGACCCTGGATGGCTTCTTCGATCTCGCGGGTGCCCAGACGGTGACCGGCGACGTTGATCACGTCGTCGGTGCGGCCGAGGATATAGTGATAGCCGTCCTTGTCGCAGATGCCCCAGTCGAAGGAGGAATAAACCTGCGGCTCGCGGAATAGCGAGAAGTAGGTTGACACGAAGCGGGCGTCGTCACCCCAGACGGTGGACAGGCAGCCAGGCGGCAGCGGCGGCAGAATGCCGACAATACCCTTTTCGTCTGTGTCGCAGACCGTGCCGTCTTCGCGGAAAATTTTCAGGTTGTAGCCATAGATCGGGAAATTCGGCGTGCCATAACGAATTTCGGTCTTCTGAACACCGGGCATTGGGCCGAGGATCGGCCAACCAGTTTCCGTCTGCCAATAGTTGTCATACACCGGCAGACCAAGTTCGGTCATGATCCATTCGTGGGTCGGTTGGTCGAGCGGTTCGCCGGCCAGGAACAGATGTTTCAGGCTCGACAAATCATACTTGTGCATGTATTCGGTGTCGTGCTTCTTCAACACCCGCGCCGCGGTCGGCGCCGAGAACATCACATTGACCTTGTATTTCTCGACGATCTTCCACCAGATTCCCGGATCGGGGCGCAGTGGCGTGCCTTCATACATGATCGTGCACATGCCGCCAATCAGCGGACCGTAGATGATGTAGGAGTGGCCGACAACCCAGCCGATGTCGGAGGTGGCAAAGAAGGTTTCGCCTTCGTAGCCGCAGAAGATGTACTTCAACGTCGAGGCCAAGGCGACAGCGTAACCGCCAGTGTCGCGTTGCACGCCTTTCGGCTTGCCGGTGGTGCCGGAGGTATACAGGATGTACGACGGTTCCGAGGATTCGAGCCAGGTGATCGGCACTTCGGCGTCCATGAATTGGGCGCGCAAGCTGGCGTAATCGACGTCACGCCCTTCGACCCTGTTGAATCCTTTGTCGAGACCGCGATCGACCATCAGCACTTTTCCTGGCTTGTGCTCGGCCAACGAGATTGCTTCGTCAAGCAGATCCTTGTACGGCACGGCCTTGCCGCCGCGCATACCGGCGTCCGAGGAGACGATCAGCTTGGGCGAAGCATCGTCGATACGGGTAGCCAACGAACCGGAAGCGAAACCACCAAAAACCACCGAATGGATCGCGCCGATTCGCGTGCAGGCCAGCACGGCGAACATCGCTTCGGCGATCATCGGCATGTAGATCAATACCCGGTCGCCCTTGCCGACACCCAGGCTCTGCATGATCGCCGCGGTGCGCATGACCTCCTTCTTGAGTTCGGCAAAGGTGTAGACCACTTCCTGATCGGTCTCGGTGGAGATGAAGACCAGCGCCCGATCGTTCGGCCGTTTGGCAGCGTGCCGGTCGACCGCGTTGTAGCACAAGTTGGTTTCTCCGCCGACGAACCATTTGGCGAACGGTGGCCTGGAAAAATCAAGTACTTTGCTAAACGGCTTGTGCCAGTCGACAAGTTTTGCTTCCTCGCCCCAGAAAGCCTCCGGATTTTCGATCGAATTTTTGTGAAACTCTTGAATTGTGGCCATGAAACTCCCTCTTCAAAAATATGATCCACCTGCACCCGTGGGAACTACGCTTGCCGGGTTTCTTTGGACTGCGCTTCCCGGTCAAACAGTTGTTTGCGAATGTTTGCCAGCGGCAAACCCAACTTCAACTCCCTTTCCAACAACTCCAGAAAAGGAAGCACCTCCTTGCCTAGCGGTACCAGATGCGGCACTACCTGGCTGATCTGCCCGATCTTGATCAGGTCCAACGCATGATTGAAACGCGGTCTTGGTGGTTCACTCGATGCCGGACTCCGACATGAAACCACCCGGTTGCCGCCGGCTTGCTGGGCTTTTTTCAAACGTTCCGCGGCAAGTTCCAACAATGCTGTTGACGAGCTTACCTGATCTTGCGGGGTGTTGGCCACTCCGATACTCAGCGACAGCTCGAGACGCTGGCCATGGATGGCGATCGTTGCCACCGCAAAGGCTTCGCGAAGGCGAGTGGCAAACGATTCACAGGCCGGGTAAGGCGTTCCGGGAGAGACCACCGCCAACTGGTTGCCGCCGTAATGCCCCAGGCTGTCTTCCTTGCGTACCGTCTTGTTCATGATGCTGGCAAAGCGTTTCAACAACTCCTTGCTCATTTCGTCACCATGGCGAAGGCGTAACTCCTCGGCATGATCGAAGCTCATGATCAAGATACTAACCGGCGTTCCTTGGCGCATGGCCAGGGACAGCGCCTGCGCGGCCTGTACCTCGACGTGCTGTCGGTTGGGCAAACCGGTCTCGGGATCGCGCAGCGCGCCGTCGGCGCTGTCGCGCAACTCATTTTGCGCGCGCGCCAAGCGTAGCAACGAAGCGATACGCGCTAGCAGTTCGCTGCTGCCGATACCGCGACTGATGAAATCGGACGCGCCCATCGTCCGTGCGTGTTCGTTCGCTTCTTCGTTATCGCTACTGATCATCAGCACTGGCATTTGGCGCAGTCGAGCCAGACGCGAACTGCGCACCCGCGCCAATAAGCCATCGCCATCGAGTATCGGCATCGAAATCGCGCAAATCACCAACTGGATCGAGTGATCAAGCACCAGCGCCTGCCAACCGGCTTCGCCGTCAATTTCCTCGCGGAAGGCGTAGTGTTCGCGAATCAGCTTGATGAAGGTCGTCCGCACGCTACGCGAATCGTCAACGATCAGAATTCGCGGCCGTTCCTGTGCGAAATCGCTTTCTCTCTCCATCGAATCCTGCTTGTCTGGCGGGTTGCCGCCTAAAAATTCACTGGGCGGCGATGCTGACCACCACCCGACCCCGCGCCTGTCCCTGGATGTATTCATCGAAGATGGCCGGCAGCGCGTCGAAAGCGATCGTCCGCGTCATTCGCTCCAGATGTTGAGGACGCAGGTCGCTGGCCAGCCGTTGCCAGACCCCGCTACGATACGGTTCGCCGATGTAACCCGAATCGATCCCCAACAAGCTGGCTCCACGCAAGATGAATGGCATCACCGTGGTCTTCAAGCTGGCGCTGGCCGCCAAACCGATACTGGCGATCGTCCCACCCTGCTTCATGGTGCTGGCGATCCATGCCAGTACATCGCCGCCGAGATTGTCGACCGCACCCGCCCAGATCGCCCGATCGAGCGGGCGAATACGCGACAGGTCGAGCGACGAGCGGAGCATCACCTCACTGGCGCCCAATTCCTTGAGGTAGCCGATTTCGCCCTCCTTGCCGGTCAACGCCGTCACCTGATAGCCGCGCTGGGCCAGGATATCCACCGCCAGGCTGCCGACGCCGCCGGTGGCCCCGGTGACGATCACCGGTCCGCTCTCCGGTCGCAGACCGTTCTCTTCCATCCGCACCACGCCCAAGGCGGCGGTGAAACCGGCAGTACCCAGCGCCATCGCCTGGAACAAGGTCAGCCCTGTTGGCAAACCGACCACCCATTGCGCCGGTACGCGCGCATACTCCGCGTAGCCGCCATGGTGGGCGACACCGATATCGTAACTGGTGGCGATGACCGGATCACCCGCCTGGAAGCGCGGATCAGCGCTGGCCGCGACGGTTCCCGAAAGGTCGATGCCGCCCACGCAGGGAAATCGGCGGATGATTCGTCCCACACCGGTGGCTGCCAGGGCGTCCTTGTAGTTCACGCTCGAGTAAGCCACCTTGATCAGCACCTCGCCAGGGTCGAGTTGCGACTCGTCCATATCCACCAAGTGGCCCTTCGTCAAACCGTCATTTTCCTCGATCAGAAAAGCTTTGAAGGGATGCATGTGACCTCCACATAAGGATTGGCTGAGTCGCCCGAGGCCGGGCGGAAGAAACATCGCCATGTGCCATGGCGACCCACGTTTATAAGCATAACGGTCGGCTCCACGGTTTGTCCGGGAATGTGATGCCAAAGAAGATCACGATGCATTGCTAAGCCGATCTAACCTTGGAAATATACCTTCTTCGTCGGCGCAAGCCCATGTGCAGTGCACCATCAGCACTGGCCATCGATCCATCGAAAGGTATAAAGTTTCCGGTATTCAATACGTTGGATTAATTTGTCAGAAATTGTTTTCTCGAGACCTTTGCTTGTCAAGGGGTTTACAACGTGACTTTTTTCACATAAATTAACCCGCTATGACTACGAAAAAATACCCTGCCAATCATCGTCTTTCGCTGCCATCGCTTGTAACTGCTGCGTTTTTAACCCTTTTCGGGAGCGGTCTGATTCAAGCCGGCGAGCAAACTCAACCCAGCGAAGAGCCGTCGCTGCTCGACCGTTATACCAGCAGTGCTCAGGATCTGATCCTCAAGGGCTTCGAACTGATCGGCATCAACTACCGTTTCGGTGGCACCAATCCCGACACCGGCCTGGATTGCAGCGGTTTCGTGCAAGTGGTGTTCAAAGATGCGATGGGTATTTTGCTGCCGCGTAGCGCCAGGGAACAAAGTGAAGTCGGCGCGGTCGTCGACCGTCAGGAACTCAAGGCGGGTGATCTGGTCTTCTTCAACACCATGCGCCGGGCTTTCTCGCATGTCGGCATTTACCTTGGCGACAATCGCTTCATGCACGCGCCGCGGACCGGTGCTGAAGTGCGGATCGAAGACATGCGGCAGAGCTATTGGTTACAGCGTTACAATGGTGCAAGGCGGCTGCTGACGCGCGAATGAGTGGGTGTACCGCTAGCCGCGTGGTGTGAACTAATTTTTCGGAGTACTGCTCCTTATCGAGTGGCGCCTCGTTTGCCGGTGGATCCGAGGTTCCACTGTTTCTCCGCCTCGCCGCCATTCCGGTTGTCGCCAATTCGCCAATTTTGTTCTGCTGGGCCGTTTTGCCGGTGCCGTCACCGTTTCGCCTCCGTTAGCGAAGTTCGCAGCCAACGAGAAAGCACTGAATGGAGTTCGGCCTGCTTGAACGGCTTGGCAATGAAATCGTTCATGCCGGTTTCGAAACAGCGCTCGCGGTCATCCTCGAACACATTGGCGGTGACGGCGATGATCGGCAAGAGGTCGATGGAACCTGCGGACCGTTCGCGCTCGCGGATGCGTTGCGTGGCTGCGAAACCGTCGAGCTCCGGCATTTGGCAGTCCATCAATACCACGTCGAAGCGTTGCTTTGCCGTCATCTCCACCGCTTGCAGGCCATTGTGAGCGATGCTGACCTGTACGCCGAGATCGACCAAGAACGTTTGCGCGACCAACTGATTGACAGCGTTGTCCTCGACCAACAGCACATGACCGCTTAGGCGGGCGGCGTTGGTTTTTGACGCTTTCGAGGTGGCTGGCATCGCTGAGCGTTGCCTTGCCGGCTGGAGCGGAATTTCGATCCAGAAGGTCGACCCTTTGCCGGACGTGCTGTCGACGCCAATCTGGCCATTCATCAAGCTGACGATCTGCTGGGAGATGGCCAACCCCAGCCCAGTGCCCCCATGACGTCGAGTATGTGAACTGTCGACCTGCGCGAAAGCATCGAAAATGCGGCCGCACTCCTCGGGCGACAGGCCGACACCCGTATCGCGAACCATCAGCCGCAACACATTTTCTGGTGATCTATCGACCAGCACGACGACGCTGCCGGACTCCGTGAATTTGATGGCGTTACCGATCAGATTGGTGAGAACCTGCCTTAAGCGCGGCATGTCGCCATACAGTTGGTCGGGAACGGCGTCAGCGACCTTTGCTGACAGGGCGAGTCCTTTGCCGCTGGCGGTGGCGACGAACACATCGACCAATTCCTGGATCATTGGTCGCATTTCGTAGTCCGCTTCGTGCAATTCCAGTTTGCCGGCCTCGATCTTCGAGAAATCAAGAATTGCATTGATCACGTCGAGCAGATTCTGGCCGGAACGGTAAAGAGTGTCCAGACGCGAGCGCTGCTGGGGGTTGAGCGGCGTATCGAGCAACAATTCGGCCATTCCCAGCACGCCGTTCATCGGCGTACGGATTTCATGACTCATGTTGGCCAGGAACTGCGATTTCGCTCGGTTCGATGCTTCGGCGATCTCTTTGGCCTCGGCGATTTCGAGGCGTAGGCGGATCGAGTCGATGGTCAGTCGTTCGAAACGGCGGGCATTGGCAAAAACGATATAAACGAAAAGAAATATCGCGCTACCAGTGAACTGCAGGCCTGGAACGCCCGAGTTCAACAACGTCAGATTCATCGGGATCAAGCTCAACGCGCCGATCGGCGCGAACGCCCAAAAATAGGCCGACAGCGTCAACACGCCGGTGGCGGCTGTGCCGAGCAGACACATCCCCATGAAAAATTGCGTCGGATCGCCAGGAGCGGGAAAGAGAACCGTTCCGCAAAGCGCCCAGACGATGCCGGCGCCGGAAGTGCCATACACGAAGCGGCGGGCCCAGATCGGCGTTTGCTCCGGTGAGGGTCGAGCACGCCGGTAGGCTCGAATCATCGCGTAGCGGCTGCCGGTAACCAAGTGATGCAGCAGATACCAGCCGAGTATCCAAGAATGGGGAAACGACGACCACAGCGCCGCCAGGACAATGGTCGCGGCAAGTACCGACACCCCCAGACTGTGCACGGTCAGGCGATAGACGATATCGATTTGCTCGGCAAAAACTCGGCGATCAATCGATTCCGACAACTGTTGCGAATCAGTCATCGTCGCCGCGTGCGCACCATCCGCCGCAGATTGGTCCACCGGATCACTTTTGGAAAATTTTCCAACTCCCACCTCGCTCATCCGCCCGGTTCAAACAGGTTTGTCATGTCGTGCCGGTCAGGCTGCCCGCTTCATCAGATGTGGTCACCACAATCGGTGTGGCCTATGTCAAGCTGACCAGGTTGCGCGGCATCTTGCGTAGCTCCGGTTGAACGCCATGTTGGACGAAGCTGTTGCGCGGAGAAAGCGGTAGCGATGTAATCGCATGACAACATGACTTCACCCCCTCGAACGGGGGATCCTCCCTGACGAAATTGGCGGCCATCTTACGATGAGTACATCGCTGTAGGCAACGTTTAAGGACAACTGTGCACGGCTCCTTTTGCAGCACCTGAAATTCATAGGCGCACGCATCGAGTCCCTCATGTGTAAATGGGCCGGTAAGTGGAGCGTCCTCCAGGCTTTCGGGGGGAGGGCGGGATGGACAGGACAGGGAAGCGCGCCGGCGAAGGTATGTGTTCGCGTGGCGGGCAAGCCGCGGCATGTATCAACCCGGCCAATTAATTCACGAGCCGTATGGCGCTGGAGGGTGTCGGATATACGCCATCGACTTCTCTGGCGCTGTTGATGGGGAGTTTATACGGGGCATGGCTTTCTGGCGCAGGGGTTCATCGGCCGGATTTGCTCGAACTACTCCCCTGCGGCTTAAGCAGATTGCTCTGCACTTGTCGCATTCTTGCTATAATCCAAACCTTTTGCATTCGGAAGAGACGAAATCATGGTCGTTATTCGCTTGGCTCGTGGAGGCGCGAAAAAGCGTCCTTTCTACAACATGGTGGTTGCCGATTCGCATGCCCGTCGCGATGGGCGTTTCATCGAACGGATTGGTTATTACAATCCTCTCGCCTCCGGCAACGAGCGTGGTTTGCACATTGCCACCGATCGTCTGAACTACTGGCAGCAGCAAGGGGCGCAGACTTCGCCGACCGTTGATCGGTTGATCAAGCAGGCGGCCAAAGCGGTCAGTTAGATTGCCGGGACTTGGCGATTCTGCCGTAGAGGCGGTTGTTCCGACCGAGATCATTGTTTTGGGCAAGATCGTTGGCGCCCACGGGGTTCATGGCGCGCTGCGAGTTTACCCCTACGCTGACGACCCGTTGAGTTGGGCGGCTTTGCCGTACTGGTGGCTGGGGCATGAAGGCGATGCGCCGGCGGCATGGCAGCGAGTGGCGGTGCGCCGCTGTGCGTTAAGCAATGAATTGCTGGTTGCGCAGTTGGCGTGTTTCAACGACCGAACAGAAGCCGAATCCGCTCGCAACTTGCTGGTCGGTGTGCCGCGCGATGCGTTGCCCGGCACGGCGGACGATGAATTTTATTGGGGTGATTTGATCGGCCTTGAGGTGGTCAATGTCGATCAGCAGTCGTTGGGCCGGGTGCTCGGTCTGCTCGATACGCCGGCCAACGCGGTGTTGCGGGTGGGTGACGGCGAAGGCGCCGAACGTTTGTTGCCCTTCGTCGAGAGCGTGGTGCAAAGGGTGGATTTGTCGGCGCGGCGTATCGAGGTGGATTGGGGGCTCGACTGGTGAGTGCCACCTCGCTGGAGCGATCGCTGGTTGTTGATGTGGTGACGTTGTTTCCCGAGATGTTTGCGGCCTTGAGCGAGTCAGGGATCACCGGACGGGCGTTGGCAGCGGCACGTTGGCAGTTGCGGTTGTGGAATCCACGCGAATTCACTACTGACCGGCACTGTACAGTGGATGATCGCCCTTATGGCGGCGGGCCGGGAATGGTAATGATGATGGGGCCGCTGGCAGCATCGATCCATGCGGCGAAAGAGCGGCAGCAAGTGGCGGGAGTTGGCGCCAGTCGGGTGATCTGTCTCACGCCGCAGGGCGCCTTGCTGACCCACCAGCGGGTGATGACGTTGGCGCAAGGGGCCGAGGGCCTGATCTTGGTTTGTGGGCGTTACGAAGGAATCGACGAGCGGCTGATCGAGTGCTGCGTCGATGAAGAAATTTCGATCGGGAATTTCGTGTTGTCGGGCGGCGAAATTCCGGCGATGGCCTTGCTGGATGCCGTCATCAGACAGTTGCCTGGCGTGTTGAATGACGCCGATTCGGCGCAACAGGATTCGTTCGTCACGGGTTTGCTGGATTGTCCGCATTACACACGCCCTGAGGAATACCAGGGATCGCGTGTTCCGGCTGTCCTGCTATCCGGTGATCACGAAGCAATACGACGCTGGCGTCTGCAACAGGCGCTGGGTCGAACTTGGCAGCGTCGTCCCGAGTTGTTGACGGGGCGGTGTTTGTCACCATTGGAAACGCAACTCCTGGAGCAGTTTCAGGAGCAATGCGGTCAGGACAATAAAGTGCGAATTGCACGTATGGAGTTAGAAGATGAATCTGATCGAGCAGCTTGAGCAAGAAGAAATTGCCCGACTGGGCAAAACCATTCCCGATTTTGCCCCCGGTGACACGGTCGTCGTGCAGGTCAAGGTCAAGGAAGGAACGCGTGAGCGTCTGCAGGCGTACGAAGGGGTGGTGATCGCCAAACGCAATCGCGGCCTGAATTCGAGTTTCATCGTCCGCAAGGTGTCGTCGGGCGAAGGCGTCGAACGGACTTTTCAGACCTACTCGCCGCTGGTGTCGTCGATCGAAATCAAGCGTCGCGGCGATGTCCGTCGCGCCAAGCTGTACTATCTGCGCCAGCGTTCCGGCAAGTCGGCGCGCATCAAGGAGAAGTTGGTCCGCAAACAGCGCTGAGCTGCTTTGTTCCCCACGCGCGGAAAAAGTCTCTCCCGATGACAGGCGGGCGCCAAAGGCGTCCGCCTGTTTTCTTATCTTTCACCCGTCGGCGCTGCGAACGGCCATTCTGCGTTTGTCGTTCTCGATCAGCGCGTATGCGGAGTGATTGTGAATCGACTCGTAGTTTTCCGACTCGACGACATAGGCATCGATGCGCGGCTCGATGTTCAGTCGGGCCGCCACATCGCGCACCATGTCTTCGACGAACTTCGGATTGTCGTAAGCACGTTCGGTGACATATTTTTCATCCGGGCGCTTCAAAAGCCCGTACAGCTCGCAAGACGCCTGTTCTTCGACGAACTGCACCAGTTCCTCGATCCATAAATGCTCGTTGATGCGCACGGTGACCGTCACCTGCGAACGTTGGTTATGCGCGCCGCGTTCCGAAATCTGTTTCGAACAAGGACAAAGACTGGTCACCGGCACGGCAACCCGGATTGTCGACGCAATTTCGCCGTGGCAAATCTCGCCGATCAGCGTCACATCGTAATCCATGAGGCTCTGGACACCGGAAACTGGCGCGGCCTTGTTGATGAAATAGGGGAAATTCATCGCGATATGGCCGCTTTCCGCTTCCAGCCGATCGACCATCTCGCGCAGCATCACCGGGAAATTTTCGACTGAAATCTCACGTTCGTGACTATTGAGTATTTCGACGAAGCGCGACATGTGCGTGCCCTTGAAATTGTGCGGCAAGCTGACGTACATGTTGAAAATGGCAATCGTGTGCTGCACGCCGCCAGATTTGTCGAGCACCTTGACCGGGTGCCGGATCGCCTTGATGCCTACTTGGTTGATGGCGATCCGGCGGGTGTCGGCGGAACCCTGGACATCGACCATCGGGGCGACGGGCGAGGGGCTTTCGGGTGCGTTCATTGCTGCTCCTGGTGATAAAACGGTTTGACTGATTACGGATTTGGCGGTTGCTGGCATGCTTCGGCAGCAATCTGCTCACGAACCGAGCGGACGATACCGTCACGATCAAGGCCAATTTCCGCGAGCAGCAACGCCTGGTCACCGTGTTCGATGAAGTGGTCCGGCAGACCCAGCCTGAGACAGCGTACAGCCAGGCCATGCCGCTGGAGAATGCGTTCAACTTCCGAACCGGCGCCACCGATCAGCGCATTTTCTTCGACGCTGACCAGCAGCGAATGTTCCCTGGCTAGAGAAACAATCAACTGCTCATCGATCGGTTTGACGAAGCGCATGTTCGCTACCGACGCATCGAGTTCATCGCCGGCAGCCAGCGCCGGGGTCAACATGCTGCCGAAGGCAAGCAGCGCCACTCCCTTGCCGTGCCGACGGATTTCACCTTTGCCGACTGGCAGGCCGACCAGTTGTTTGTCGATCGTCACCCCTGGACCGGTGCCACGCGGATAACGGACGGCGCTCGGCACGTCGAGACGATAGGCGGTGGTCAGCATTTTGCGACACTCGTCTTCGTCCGACGGCGTCATCACCACCATGTTCGGGATGCAGATCAGGTAAGAAATGTCGAAGGCACCGTGATGTGTCGGACCGTCGGCGCCGACCAGGCCGCCTCGGTCAAGTGCGAAAACGACCGGCAGCTTCTGCAGTGCGACATCATGCACCAGCTGATCGTAGCCCCGTTGAAGAAACGTCGAGTAGATCGCCAATACCGGGCGCAGCCCCTCGCAGGCCAGGCCAGCGGCGAAAGTGACGGCGTGCTGTTCAGCGATGCCGACATCGAAATATCGTCCAGGAAAACGCTCGCTGAAGGCCAGCAGGCCGGATCCTTCGCGCATCGCCGGCGTGATGCCGACCAATTTGGCGTCGGCTTCGGCCATGTCGCATAACCAGTCGCCGAAAACCTGCGTGTAAGTCGGTTTGGCACCACTGCTTCCGCCGGGAATGCCGATCTCCGGGCGAAACTTCGAAACTCCGTGGTAGAGGATGGGATCGGCCTCGGCCAGCTTGTAACCCTGGCCTTTCTTGGTGATCACGTGCAGAAACTGCGGCCCTTGGAGATTTTTCAGATTGAGCAGGGTTGGCACCAACGAGTCAAGGTCATGACCATCGATCGGGCCGATATAGTTGAAACCGAGTTCCTCGAACATCGTTCCCGGGGTCAGCATTCCTTTGACATGTTCCTCGGCGCGTTTGGCGAATTCGAGTAGCGACGGTGAGAAATCGAGTATTTTTTCGCCGGCCTTGCGCGCGGCATTGAAAGTGTTGCCGGAAAACAGCCGGGCGAGATAACGGTTCAACGCACCGACCGGTGGCGAAATCGACATGTCGTTATCGTTGAGCACCACCAGCATGTCGGCGTCGGCCACGCCGCCGTTGTTGAGCGCCTCGAAAGCCTGGCCGGCGGACATTGCCCCATCGCCGATGATCGCTACCACCTTGCGCCCCTCGCCTTGCAACTGACTGGCCAAGGCCATGCCCAATGCCGCCGAGATCGAGGTCGACGAATGGCCGACGCCGAACGTGTCGTAAGGGCTTTCGCTGCGCTTCGGAAAACCGGAAACGCCGCCGTGCATGCGCAGTTTGGCCATCCCGATACGGCGACCGGTAAGCACCTTGTGGGCATAAGTCTGATGACCGACATCCCAGACCAGACGGTCGTGCGGTGTGTCATAAACATAATGCAGTGCAATCGTCAGTTCGACGGTGCCGAGGTTGGAGGACAAGTGGCCACCGGTTCGGGAGACCGATTCGACCAGGAAGGCGCGCAACTCGTCAGCCAGTTGCGGCAACTGCCGCCGGTCGAGCTTGCGAAGCTGCGTGGGGTCGTTGATGGTATCGAGCAAAGGATAGCGGGTCATTGGCGGTCGGTAGATATTCTGCAGAGGCACGCGGGAGAAGCCGGCAGCGAACGACCGGCACTGAAAGTTAGAACTTGCGCTGGGTGATGAATTCCGTCAGTTCGGCAAGCCGTCGCGCCTGTTCGCCGAAACCTGCCAGCGACTCCAGCGCCTGCTGTTTGAGATCGGCGGCGAAAGAGCGTGCCTGTTCGAGGCCCAACAGGCTGACATAGGTAGGTTTATCGGCAGCGGCGTCCTTGCCGGCGGTTTTGCCCAGGGTCGCGGTACTGGCGGTGCAATCGAGAATGTCATCGACTACCTGGAAAAGCAGACCGGCGCGCTTGGCGAAACGGTCGAGCGCGATATATTCGGTCGCGGACAGTTCCTCGCCGCAATGCGCGCCGAGTAGCACGGATGCACGGATCAAAGCGCCGGTTTTGAGGGCATGCATCAGTTCAAGCTCCGGCAAATCAAGGTGCCTGCCGACCGATTCGAGGTCGATTGCCTGCCCGCCAGCCATACCACAGGAGCCGCTGGCCACGGCCAGCAAGCGCAGCATGACCAGCTGTTGCTTGCCGAGATCTTCACGAGCCAGAAGTTCGAAGGCCAGCGATTGCAGGCTGTCGCCAACCAATAGCGCAGTCGCCTGATCATACTCGACGTGGCAGGTCGGTCGGCCGCGACGCAACACGTCGTCGTCCATGCATGGCAGATCGTCATGGACCAGCGAATAACTGTGGATCATTTCGACGGCGCAGGCGACCGTTTCCAGCCGATGGGTTGGCGCGCCGGTCAAGTCGCCGGCGGCAAAGACCAGCAACGGTCGAATGCGCTTGCCGCCGTTGAGAGTTGCATAACGCATCGCCTGGTTCAGACGATAGGGAATCGCCTTCGCAGAAGGGAGAAAACGACCGAGAGCGCTTTCAGTTTGCTCCTGAGCACGCCGCATCCAGTCGGCAAAAACGGGTTGTCGGAGAGTTGAGCCGATCTCTCCGGTACTCATCGACTCTCTCCGGTTTCAGTCTCGAAATCCCGCAGAAGTCCGTTGTCCAGAATCTGAATCTGTTGCTCGGCATTGCCGAGACATTGTTGGCAATGTTTGAGAA
>JAEUOJ010000124.1 GCA_016789495.1 Accumulibacter sp.
CGCGACCGAGTTTGACACAGTTGACCATTCTTGCCATGTGTTGTTCTCCTGAATGTTTAATGGCGCCAATGCGCCGTAAATGAACGGATTTCCAGCCGCCCGTCGGGCTTTCGTGATCGTTGTCAGTCGAGAGAGAGCGAGGACCGTTTTCCTTGATTCCGAGGCGCATAGTGGCTCCATGTCGCGAGAAAAAGGGGAAAACCGCTCTTTCCAGCGGCGCAGTAGACCAATCTCAAGTCCGACAGGCTTCCAGCTCATTCCCGATTACTGCAAATTTTTGACCAGCACGCTGGACCGGCGCTGCAGGTTGTACAGCAGTCGTTTTTCGGCGGGCAACTGGTCGACGGCGCCCTTGATGAAGCCTCGCTCCTTGAACCACTGCGAGGTGACGGTGGTGAGTACGAAAAGCCGTTGGATACCCGCCGCGCGGGCTTTCGTTTCGATGCGCTTGACCAGCAAGGCGCCGCAGCCCCAGCGACGGTAATGGGGATGAACCGCCAGGCACGCCAGCTCGGCCTGATCATCACCGTAAGGGTACAAGGCGGCGCAACCGACGATCACTCCGTCGTGTTCGACCACCGAAAAACGCGAGATTTCGCGCTCGAGCAATTCGCGCGAACGACGGACCAGCGTGCCGTCCTGCTCCATCGGTTCGATCAGGGCGATCAGGCCACCAATGTCGTCGGGACGGGCGTCGCGGAGTTGCTCGAGCGATTCGCGGGTGATCACCGTGCCGACGCCGTCGCGAGTGAATAACTCGCGCAACAGGGTGCCGTCCTCGTCGTAGCCGATCACATGCACCCGCCCGATGCCGGCGCGGCTGGCGCGGATCGCGCAGGGCAGGTAACGACGCAAATCGGCCGACAGCCAATCGCCGATGCTGAGCAGCCGTTCGGCCGCATCGACGGTCAGTTCGGCCAGCAAGCTGCCGTCGATGTCGGTGGCGCCGACGCTATCGGAAAGAAAGATCAACTTGTCGGCGAGCAGGGCGGTGCTCACCGCCTCGGCGACCTCTTCCATCGCCAAATTGAAAATTTCACCCGTTGGACTGGGACCCAGGCAGGAGAGCAGGACGATGTTGCCGAGAGCGAGCTGGGCGCGAATTCCCTCAGCGTCGATCTTGCGCACCTGCCCGGTATATTGCAGATCGACGCCGTTGACGACGCCCACTGGTTTGGCGGTAATGAAATTGCCGCCAACGACACGAATGGTGCTGTTGGCCATCGGCGTGTCGGCGAGGCCCTGCGACAACAGGGCCTCGATTTCGACGTAGATGCTGCCGACGGCGTCGATGACGCAGCGCATCGCCTGACTGTCGGTGACCCGGTAGTTTTGGTGATAAACCGACGGCAGGCCGCGTTCGCGCAGCAAGTGCTCGATTTGCGGTCGGGCGCCATGAACCAGCACCAGCCGGACACCGAGCGCGGCCAGCAGATTGACGTCATAGGCCAATGTTCGCGCCAGCGGGCCGGCGATCGCCTTGCCACCGAATGCGATCAGAAAGGTCTTGCCGCGGAACAGGTTGACGTAGGGCGCGACCGATCTGAACCAGGTGACGAAGTGGGCGACAGGGAAGTCTTCGGTCATCTCAGTCGCTGCGCTTGTTTTTGTCCTTCTCCTTGCCGCCGTTTTTTTCCTCCGCTTTCGTTTCGGCTTTCTCTTCGGTCTTGGCATCTTTCTCCGCCTCGGCTTTGGCGGCCTTGGCCGATAGCAGCCGCGGGTCCTTCATCGGTTCGAGCTTGAGCTCTTTCTCAAGGCGTTCGCAGATCGTGCGCAGTACTTTGACGCGTGCGAAGTATTTGTCGTTGGCTTCGACGATCGTCCATGGCGCGGTGCCGGAGCTGGTGCGGTCGATCATGTCGCATACGGCCTCGTGGTATTGCTCCGCTTTCTCGCGATTGCGCCAATCCTCCTCGGTGATCTTGAATCGCTTGTGTTCGGTCTGGGCGCGAGCTTCGAAACGCTTGAGCTGCTCCTCATCGCTGATCTGCAGCCAAAATTTGATGACGATGCCGCCGGCGTTGCGCAGATCGTGTTCGAAGTCGTTGATTTCGGAGTACGCGCGCAACCAGTCGGCGTCGCTGCAGAAACCTTCGACGCGTTCGACGAGTACCCGGCCGTACCAGGTGCGGTCGAAGATGACCACCCGGCCAAGACGCGGCATATGGCGCCAGAAACGCCACAGATAAGGCTGGGCGCGCTCTTCCTGAGTCGGCGCGGCAACCGGGATGATCTGGTACTGGCGGGCATCCATCGCTTCGGCGATACGGCGGATGGCGCCACCCTTGCCAGCGGCATCCGAACCTTCGAAAGCAAGGATCAGCGCCCGTTTGGTGAACTCGGGATGGCGCATCAGCTCGGACAGTCGACCCTGCCAGGCGGCGAGTTCGACGTCGTAGGCCTTTTCCGGCAGGCTTTGCGTCAGATCGAGCGCACGCAGGACATCCAGCCGGTCGATGCGTGGCGAAAACGGTGGCGCCACCGGCGAATTTTGATCGCGTTTGTCGGCCAGCCGGCGCTGCAGCGAGTCGAGGATCGTTTTGCCGACGGTCAACGAACGATAGCGGTCGTTGGTGCCTTCGACGATGATCCATGGCGCCCACGGGGTATTGGTCGTGCGCATCAGATGGCCGGCCACTTCCTGCAGTTTGTCATAGGTTTTCAGACGATCCCACGTTTCCTTGGTCACCCGCCAACGGGTCAGCGGATTGGCTTCGATCGCTTTGAGGCGCTCGCGCTGCGCGTCCTTGGAGAGATGTATCCAGAACTTCAGGACCAAGGCGCCTTCATTGACCAGCATTTCCTCGAAGCGGTTGAGCTGATCCATGCGCTGATCGAATTCTGAGCGCGAAATGTCGTTATCCACCCGTTCGGCGATCGGTTGCGAATACCAGGAGCCGGAGAAAATGCCAACTTTGCCTTTCGGCGGCAACGCCCGCCAATAACGCCACATTGACGGTCGTGCCCGTTCTTCAGCGGTGGGTGCCGAGAAAGCGTGCGTGGTCAGATAGCGTGGGTCCATCCATTCGTACAAGGTATTGATGGTTTCACCCTTGCCGGAGCCATCGACGCCACTGATCAGAATGATTACCGGAAAAGTGCCATTTTCACGCAAATGGAATTGCGCTTCGAGGAGCGCCGCGCGCAACTTGGGTTCTTCTGCGCGGAAAGTTTCCTTATCAATTTTGTGACCCAATTCTGCCGATTCAAACATCAGTCTTCTCCTCTGAGAGGTCGCCCCAAAAAAACTGGATGGCCGCCAAGGCCGCCATCCCTGCCGTTTCGCTCCGCAAAACACGCGGACCGAAACGTATCGGCCGGAAACCGACCGACTCCGCCAAGCGGATTTCTTCCGGTGCCAGGCCCCCTTCGGCACCGATCAATACTTCGACGCAGCCCTCCAGTGGCGGCGATAGCGCGTTCAACGACTGACTGGCGGTCGGCGCCAACACCAACCGCAGCGCAGCAGACGATGGGGATTGCGTCAACCAATCCTCCAGACTCACCGGGTCGCTTACCGTAGGCAGGCGGTTGCGGCCACATTGTTCGCAGGCAGCTATGATCACGCCGCGCCAATGGTCGGCACGCCGCGCGGCGCGTGAAGCATCGAGACGGACGACACTGCGGCGCGAGAGGGTCGGAACGATTCGCGCCACCCCCAGTTCGACGGCTTTCTGTACCGTCAAATCCATTTTTTCGCCGGCCTGCAGTGCTTGAATCAAGGTGATCGACAGTGGCGATTCACGTTCGACGGCGCGCCAGTCGAGAATTTCGACGCTGACCCGCGGACCGTCGATGGTTGAAATCCGGGCACCGAACTCCCCGCCTTCTCCGTTGAAGAGCGTCAAGACGCTACCGCTGCGCAGTCGTAAGACCTTGATTGCATGGTGTGCGACGCGTTCCGGCAGGGAAAGGCACGCACCGACCGCCAGCGGCAACGGGCAATGGAAGCGGGGAACAGACACCGTGCTATTATAAAAGCTTTACCACTTGGCGGTCGTTTTTGGAGACGGTTGATCATGGCGCTCAATACTCCGGTGTGTGATTTCGGTTGGCGAGCGATTGATTTCGTGCTGTTCGACACCCTGGGGGAGCGTCACACGCTTGAAACCTTGCGCGGTCCGAACGGCCTGCTGCTGATGTTCATCTGCAACCATTGCCCGTACGTGAAGGCGATCATCGACCGCATCTGTCGCGACGCCCGCGAGTTGCAAACCCTAGGCTTCGGCGTGGCGGCGATCATGAGCAACGACCCGACCGACTACCCCGAAGATTCGCCGGAGAACATGCGTCGAGTGGCCGAGCAACTGAGCTTTTCCTTTCCCTATCTCTTCGACGCCACGCAGGAAGTGGCCCGGCAGTACGGCGCGGTATGCACTCCGGATTTTTTTGGTTTCAATCGTCATCTCGAACTGCAATACCGCGGGCGCCTCGATGAAAGCGGTCGATTGCCCGCGCCGGTCAGTGCGCGCCGCGAACTGGTCGAGGCGATGCGGCAGATCGCCGATACCGGCCAGGGCCCCAGCGAACAGACCGCCAGTATCGGCTGTTCGATCAAATGGCGATCCTGAGTGATCATGAACCCTGCCGATAGTCGGGTCGAGCTGCCTCTGGGGCGCGGCGAATTGAAAACAATGCTCGACGCCAGCATCGCGCTGATTCGCGAGGTCGCGCAGCGTGAAGTGATTCCCCGTTTCCTGCGGGTCAATCATGACCATCGCAAGGATGACGGTTCGCTGTGTTCGGAAGCCGATCTCGCGGCACAGCAGTTCCTGCTGGCCCGGCTGCCGGCGATCCGTAACTGTCCGATCATCGGCGAAGAAATGAGCGTCGACGCTCAACGCGCTGGTTGGGAGGCGGGCAGCAACGATGAGCGCGGTGTGTGGTGCATCGACCCGATCGACGGAACCACCAACTTCATTAACGGGCTGCCGTGCTTCGCGGTATCGATGGCCTGGATTTACGCCGCGCGGACACGGTTGGCAGTGACCTACAATCCGATCACCGACGAAATGTTCTACGCCCGCGAAGGCAACGGTGCCTACTTGAACGGCCGGCGGATGCCGCTGCGTCAAGTAACCGGCAAACTGGCGCGCGCGGTTGGCGGGATCGATTTCAAGCGCATTCCTAAACGCCTCGCCGACCAGATCGCAGTCTCGCCGCCGTTTTACTCACAACGAAATTTCGGCTGTTCGACACTCGAATGGTGCAATGTCGCCGCCGGGCGTCTCGACCTGTACCTGCACGGCGGACAGAAGCTGTGGGATTATGCCGCTGGCAGCCTGATCCTGCGTGAAGCCGGCGGCCAGATGCGAACTCTCGACAACGACGCTTACGACAGCGCCGACGTCTGGCACCGTTCGGTGGTCGCCGCCTTGCATCCGGACGTTTTCGACGACTGGTGTGCCTGGCTGAGTGGCGACGATTCGTCCTCGGCCCCGGGTTGACACGACGCGCAGTTCATTCATCTCGTCGGCGCGGTCGCTTGACCGCCCTACGGCTCAACGGTCGTGGTCGGGGGTGACGATCAGCTCTCGAAGGATGCCGGCGACCGACCAGACCATCAGCGCTCCTCCGCAGACAACCGCCAACAACGCCATCGGTGCACTGTCCGGGAAACCATTGATCAGCAGGGGTCGCTGCCAGAACAGCCACATCGCGCCGCTGGCGAAAATCAACATCCCAAGAGCATCGAACAGCGCGTAAATCAGCATTTTCAACGTGACTCGCCGACGGATGCCCATCGTCGGCGGCCTATTTGACCCGCATTCCCGGCTGCGCTCCATCGTCCGGCGACAACAGGAAGATACCCGGGATCTGACCCTCGACGTCGGCGGCGGCCAGCACCATCCCTTGCGAAACACCGAACTTCATTTTTCTTGGCGCCAGATTGGCGACCATCACCGTCAGTCGGCCGACCAGCTTCGCCGGATCGTAGGCGGACTTGATGCCGGCGAAGACCTGTCGGGTGCCCAACGGTCCGAGGTCGAGCAGCAGACGGACCAGTTTGTCGGCGCCGTCGACGTGACCCGCTTCGCGGATGCGCGCGATACGCAACTCGATGCGCATGAACTCGTCGATGCCGACCGGTGGGGTGGCCGGGGTCGCAGACGCTTCGGGTGTCTCGGGCTCTTTGGCTGGGGCGGGGGGCGGTGCCGTCACTTCGGGTGTCGCGGTCATCGATTCACGGTTGGCTGCAAGCAAAGCGACGACCTGATTTTTGTCGATACGGGCCATCAGGTGCTGATAGGGGTGGAGGGTGTGGCCGGCCGCCAGCAATTGTTGGCCATCGTCCCAGGTGAACGGGGCGACATCGAAGAAGGCTTCGGTCTGACTGGCCAAAGCCGGCAGCACCGGTTTGAGCAGGATGGTCAGCAACCGGAACAGATTCAACGCATTGCTGCAGGCCTGGTGCAGCGCCGTTTCCTGCTCTGGTTGGCGTGCCAGTTCCCAGGGTTTGACGCTGTCGACGTACTGATTGGCCAAATCGGTCAGGGCCATGATTTCGCGGGTCGCCTTGCTGAACTCCCGCGCTTCGTAGTACTCGGCAATTAGCGCTCGGCGTTCGCGGATCGCCTGCACGGCGGGCAGCGTCTCGTCGCCCGCCGCCAGGCGGCCAGCAAAGCGTTTGCTGATGAAACCGGCCGAGCGGCTGGCGATATTGACGAACTTGCCGATCAGATCGGCATTGACGCGGGCGATGAAGTCATCGAGGTTGAGGTCGATATCCTCCATCGAAGCCGATAGTTTTGCCGCGTAGTAATAGCGCAGCCATTCCGGATTCAGCCCTTGCCGGAGATAGCTTTCGGCGGTGATGAAGGTGCCCCGCGACTTCGACATCTTGGCGCCATCGACCGTCAGAAAACCGTGCGCGAAAATCTTGCTGGGGGTGCGGTAGCCGGCGTGTTCTAGTTCGGCCGGCCAGAACAGGGCATGGAAATAAAGGATGTCCTTGCCGATGAAGTGATAAAGCTCGGTGGTCGAGTCGGCTCGCCAGAATTCGTCGAAATCGATTCCGCGCCGCGCGCAGAGATTGCTGAACGAGCCCATGTAACCGATTGGCGCGTCCAGCCAGACATAGAAGTATTTGCCTGGCGCCCCGGGAATTTCGAAGCCGAAGTACGGCGCGTCGCGTGAGATGTCCCAGTCGGTCAGCTTGTTGTCGTCTTTCTCGCCGAGCCATTCCTGCAATTTGTTGGCCGCTTCGGGTTGCAGGCGACCTTCGGTCTGCGTCCAGCGGCGCAAGAATGTCTGACAGCGCGGATCGGAAAGTTTGAAGAAGTGGTGCTCGGACTGACGGATTTCCGGTTTGGCTCCTGAAATCACCGAATACGGATTCCTGATCTCGTTGGCGGTGTAAGCGGCGCCACATTTCTCGCAGTTGTCGCCGTACTGGTCCGCCGTGCCGCATTTCGGGCACTCGCCCTTGATGAAGCGGTCGGGCAAAAACATGTGCTTGAGCGGATCGTAATATTGTTCGATGACCCGCTTTTCGATCAGTCCGCTGGCCAGCAGCCGGGCGTAGATTTCATTGGCGCAGTCGCGTGTCTCTAGCGAATGCGTCGTGTAGAAATTGTCGAAGCCAACATGGAAGCCGGCGAAATCACGCGAGTGCTCGGCATGTACCCGTTCGATCAATTCTTCTGGGGTCAGTCCTTCACTTTCGGCGCGCAGCATCACCGGCGTGCCGTGGGTGTCGTCGGCGCAGACGTACCAGCACTCGTGGCCGCGCATCTTCTGGAAACGCACCCAGATGTCAGTCTGGATGTACTCGACCAGATGGCCAAGGTGGATCGAACCGTTGGCGTAGGGCAGGGCGGAGGTGACCAGAATCTTGCGTGTCATGAGAGCGACGCCAGCGGGAAAAGCACGCATTCTAGCAAAGCCGCTTCCAATCCGACGCTTCCGAATTGCTGACAGCGTGTCTGGCGGTGAAGGCGGCGCAAGTCGCCGAGAGGGTTTGCCGCGCCGCAGCAAATGCCAATCCAACGGGTGGTTGACGTATAATGCGACGATTTTGTTTCGTTCCAACTTTTCATTACGTCCTAGGGATCAGCGCTATGAGCAATGAGTGCAAAGTGGACGGCGGAAGGCGGCGACTGGTCGTCGCGACGGCGG
>JAEUOJ010000138.1 GCA_016789495.1 Accumulibacter sp.
CAACCTTTATGATAGCACGCCACAACTTTCCACAACTAACTGATTTTTAAGTGGCTGGTCGAAAAGCGTTGCTTAGGTTCAGGACGATGACGTTTGTTTCAAGCCACCGTCGTCAGGCGTTTGATCGCCAAATCACGCGGAAAAACGGCCACCAGCGCGTCTACGGACGGTGTTTGCTCCATGCCGGTCAGCAATACCCGTATCGGCATCGCCAGTTTCGGCATCTTCAAGCCGTAGCGGGCGACGCAATCCTTGATCAGCACGCCGATAGCCGCCTTTTCCCAGGGAATTCCGGACAGGGCGGCGACAAAGTCCGCCAAGGCCGGACGGGCGTCCGCCGTCAGATGCCTGGCGAGCAGCTCCTGGTCCAGCGCTAGCTCCCTGTAAAAAATCGCCGCCTGCTCGGCCAGCACATTGAGGTTGCCGACACGCTCCTGATACAGTTCGACCACCCTCGTCAACGGTGGCCGATCGGTGACGACGATGCCGCGTTCGGCGAGTCGCTGACCGACCTGTTCCGCCAGACGTGCGGCATCGGCCTGCTTGAGATAGTGCGCGTTCAACCAGTCGAGTTTTTCGGTATTGAATTGCGCGGCCGAAGGGGTGAGACGGTCGAGATCGAACCACTCGCAGAACTGGGCGACCGAAAAGATCTCGTCATCTCCATGCGCCCAACCTAAACGAGCGAGGTAGTTGAGCACCGCCTCCGGCAGATAACCGTCATCGTCGTACTGCATGACACTGACCGCGCCATGGCGTTTGGACAACTTCTGGCCGTCGTCGCCGAGAATCATCGACAAGTGAGCATAGCGCGGCACTTGCGCGCCGAGCGCGCGCAAGATGTTGATCTGTCGCGGAGTGTTATTGACATGGTCGTCACCGCGGATGACGTGGCTGATGCCCATGTCCCAATCATCGACGACCACGCAGAAGTTGTAAGTCGGCGATCCGTCGGCACGGGCGATGATCAGGTCGTCGAGCTCGGCATTGGCGATTTCGATCCGGCCTTTCACCAGGTCGTCCCAGGCAACGACGCCATCGAGCGGATTGCGAAAACGAATCACCGGCGGCACCCCCGCCGGCGGCGTCGGCAGCCGCTTGCCCGGCTCTGGTCGCCAACGCCCGTCGTAGCGCGGCTTCTGTCCTTGGCAACGTTGCGCCTGACGCAAAACCTCGAGTTCCTCGGCGGTGGTATAGCAGCGGTAAGCGGTACCGTTGGCGAGCATTTCGGCGATCACCGCCTGGTAACGTGCCAGTCGTTGGCTTTGATAGAACGGTCCTTCGTCGAAATCGAGTCCCAGCCAACGCATGCCGTCAAGAATGGCCTGCACCGCTTCCGGCGTCGACCGCGCCAGATCGGTGTCCTCGATGCGCAGGATGAATCGACCGCCGTGGCGTCGGGCATAGGCCCATGAAAAAAGAGCGGTCCGGGCTCCGCCGATGTGCAGGTAGCCGGTCGGGGACGGGGCGAAACGGGTACGGATCATGATCAATCGAAGAATGATGAGGCGCGGATGAACGTGCCGGATGAAGGGTCGGATTGCCGCGGATAAAGATAAGGGACGCCGGGGTACCGGAGGGCATCGCCGACCGCTACCCGCCCCGCCGCACTCAGAGCTTGCGGTAAATCTCGGCGCCGGTTTTGACGAACTCGATCGCTTTCTCTTCCATTCCCTTGCGCAGCGCCTCGTTCTCGTCAACACCCTGCGTCAGCGCGAAGTCGCGGACATCCTGGGTGATCTTCATCGAACAGAAGTGCGGCCCGCACATCGAACAGAAATGAGCGACCTTGGCCGACTCCTTGGGTAGCGTCTCGTCGTGGAATTCACGCGCCTTGTCCGGGTCGAGACCGAGATTGAACTGGTCTTCCCAGCGGAATTCAAAGCGCGCCTTCGACAGCGCGTTGTCGCGAATTTGCGCGCCGGGATGGCCTTTCGCCAGGTCGGCGGCGTGCGCCGCCAACTTGTAAGTGACGATGCCGGTTTTGACGTCATCCTTGTTCGGCAGACCGAGATGCTCTTTGGGGGTCACGTAGCAGAGCATCGCCGTGCCGAACCAGCCGATCATCGCCGCGCCGATGCCGCTGGTGATGTGGTCGTAGCCGGGCGCGATGTCGGTGGTCAGCGGACCCAATGTGTAGAACGGCGCCTCGTCGCAGGCGGCGAGCTGCAGATCCATGTTTTCCTTGATCATGTGCATCGGCACATGGCCCGGACCCTCGATCATCACCTGCACATCGTGCCGCCAGGCGATGGCGGTCAGTTCGCCGAGCGTCCGTAGTTCGCCGAGTTGTGCCTCGTCGTTGGCATCGTAGATCGATCCGGGACGCAGGCCGTCACCAAGACTGAAAGCGACATCGTAGGCTTTCATGATTTCGCAGATTTCCTCGAAGTGCGTGTAGAGGAAACTCTCGCGGTGATGCGCCAGACACCATTTGGCCATGATCGAGCCACCCCGCGAGACGATGCCGGTCAAACGCTTGGCGGTTAGCGGAATGTAGCGCAACAGCACCCCGGCGTGGATGGTGAAATAGTCGACTCCTTGCTCTGCCTGTTCGAGCAGCGTGTCGCGGAAGATTTCCCAGGTCAGCTCCTCGGCCTTGCCGTTGACCTTTTCCAGCGCCTGGTAAATCGGCACCGTGCCGATCGGCACCGGGCTGTTGCGAATGATCCATTCGCGGGTTTCGTGGATGTTCTTGCCGGTCGACAGGTCCATCACCGTGTCACCACCCCAGCGGATCGCCCAGGTCATCTTCTCGACTTCTTCCTGGATGCTTGAACCCAGCGCCGAATTGCCGATGTTGGCGTTGATCTTGGTCAGGAAGTTGCGACCGATGATCATCGGCTCGCTTTCCGGATGGTTGATGTTGCACGGAATGATCGCCCGGCCGCGCGCCACTTCCGAGCGGACGAACTCCGGCGTGATTTCCGATGGAATGCTGGCGCCCCAACTGTTGCCGGGATGTTGGCGCGAGAGGATTTCAGCCAGTCGCTGGCCTTGCGGGCCGGCGGCGGTCAATTGCTCGATGTAGGCGGCGCGGTTATTGTTTTCGCGGATCGCCACGAACTCCATTTCCGGGGTGATCAGGCCGCGACGGGCGTAGTGCATCTGGCTGACGTTGGCGCCGGACTTGGCGCGCCGGGGCTGCCGACGCAAACCCGGAAAACGAAGTTCGTCCAGCGCAGGATCGTTGGCCCGCTGGCGGCCAAAAGCGGACGTCATCCCGGCCAGGGGCTCGCTGTCTCCGCGTTCGGCGATCCAGGGCGCGCGCAAGGCCGGCAAACCCTGACGGATATCCACCGACGACGAGGGGTCGGAATACGGACCGGAACAGTCGTAGACGTAGATCGGCGGGTTCTGTTCGCCGCCGAAAGCGGTCGGGGTATCGGCCTGGGAAATTTCGCGCATCGGCACGCGTAGGTCGGGACGACTGCCAACGATATGGATTTTGCGCGAATTGGGTAGCGGCTTGATGGCCGCCTCATCTACATGGGCGGCGGCGGCGATGAACTGGTCGTGTGCATTCATGGAATGTCCTTGGCAAAAGCGACTACGGCGGTACGGCTGAAACGAGAATGCGGCCTCAGGGGAAAGGGCGGAAACGACGGCGGCACTGCTGCATTCCGCATCCCTACGTCGGCATCATCTGGACAGATTGGCAGGAACTCCATCAACCGCGCCCTGCCGGTCCTGGTAGCCCTGGCCATTCAAGAGCCTCGCCAATACGCCCCGAGCATGCAAGCCCTGGGTGGGTGCACTATACCCTATGAGCTGACACGCGAAGGCATCGGGTCGACTGACGAATGCAGCCCCGACCCCGGGTGTTGCCCTGGCAGGGAGCCTGGCAATTTCACTCACAGCCCCTTGCCGATGATCACCGGCGCGTGGCCGGCAACGATCCGCTCCGCATGCGACCTGAGGCCAGCGTGTCTCGAGGATTTTCTACGATCGTCGATGAAGTCTTGGCAAAGCCATGAATGACCACCTGCCCAGCCACGCAGTGCCGACGGCTGGCCTCGTGCCGATCGCTGGCGGCGGATTGCGACCACAAAGCGATTGCCTCACAATGCCATGGCGGTGTAAGCCGCATCACCGCGAATCCTTTGGTTGCGGCACCGAAAAGGAGGCAAGGTATGGCTGGCAAAAAAGCGCTGTTCGTGGGCATAAACAAATTTGCGAATTATCCGCAGTTTGCTCTCAACGGCTGTGTCAATGACGCCAAGGACATGGCTGCACTTTACAAGGATTTGCTTGGTTTCAAGAGCAATGAAATTTCGGTCTTGACCGACGCTCAGGCCACTAAGGCGGCAATCATCGCCAAGCTGAACGAGATGGTTGCCGACGCCAAAGCAGGCACTCTCGGCTATCTGGTTTTCAGTCTGTCGTCACATGGCACGCAAATGAACGACCGCAGCGGCGACGAACCCGATGGCAAGGACGAAGCCTTCGTGCCCTACGATATCGCCGAAAAGGACGGCGGCTGGGATCCGGAGCACATCATTGCCGACGATGAATTGCACGATCTGTTCGTTCAGTTGCCGGCAAATGTTCTGCTCGAGGTATATCTGGATACTTGCCATAGCGGCAGTGGTCTGCGCGGAGCGGAATTCGGTTTGCACGCGCCTCGGCCACGTTATGTCGCTCCGCCGGATCACGAGTTCGACAAAAAAACGGCAAAAATGCGCGGTTTCACGCTCAGTCGTCCGGTTTCGCGGTCGAAAAAGGAAGCCGACAAGGCCGTGGTGGCCGGTGCCCAGCACGTGTTGTGGACTGGATGCAAAGCCAACCAGACCAGCGCCGATGCGTTCTTCAACGGCCGCTATAACGGTGCTTTCACCTACTATCTGAACCAGGTGATGCGCGATACTCAGAACAAATCGTCGCGCAAAGAAGTGATCGCCAAAATGCGTAGCTTGATGAAATCGCAGTTTTCGCAAACTCCACAACTGGAAGGCAACGCCACAAATCGCAAGCAAGCAATCCTGTATTGAGTCGATTGCCGGGGCAAGCAGCGGGGCTCGACCAGCCCTGTTTGCTTCGCCGGGCGGCGCCCAAGTGGCCCGTTCTTTCGGCAAATTTCCCGCCAGCTGGCGTTGTCATCTTTCCGTAACATTTCGCGACTACCGTTGGCCCATCTCGCCACCAGTCGCCTGCCCGATGAACGAGCATCTCAACATTGCCAAAGCCATCGCGCGCGTTGGTGATCACGACACCCACATTGTCGAACACATCATTTATTGCGGTAACGACGAAGATATCCGGCGTGCGTCGGATTTCGCCGCGCCAACGGAGAAGTGATCATGAAGCCGGTCTCGAATCTGCCAGTCGTCCTGGTGGTCGAAGACGACCAGGGTATTCAGGAACTGTTGCGCTTTACCCTGGTTTGTGGCGGCTACCATCCTGTTTGCGCCGATAGCGCCGAGCAGGCTGAATCGTTGCTGCGGGAAAGCTTGCCGGACATCGCGCTGATCGACTGGATGTTGCCCGGCCAATCCGGGTTGGCGTTGACCAGCCGGCTGCGCGGCAACCGGCGAACGCGCAATTTGCCGATCATCATGTTGACCGCCCGCGGCGAGGAGGCCGACCGCATCGCCGGACTCGAAGGCGGAGCAGACGATTACATCGCCAAACCCTTCAGTCCCAAGGAACTGGTCGCCCGTGTGCAAGCGGTATTGCGTCGCTGCGCGCCGGAATTTGCCAAGGGCACGCTACGTGTGGGCCCGGTGTCGCTCGATACCGTCAGCCACGAAGTGCAGGTCGCCGGCCAGCGGATCACTCTGACGCCGACCGAATTCCGTCTGTTGCGCTTTTTGATGGGCAACCCCGGTCGCGTTTACTCCCGCGCCCAATTGCTCGACAACGTCTGGGGTGACCACGTCTACATCGAAGACCGCACGGTGGACATCCATATTCGCCGTCTACGTGTCGCTCTCGGTCCGCTCGCTGAATCGCTGGTCGAAACCGTCCGTGGTGCCGGCTACAAAATGAGCGCACCGTCCGAACCGGTACCGACCGTGCAGTGAGCCCGGCCGGTAAATCATCGATCCGCCTTCTGATTGGCGGCGTGCTGGCGTCGATCGGCCTCGGGCTGCTGCTCGGCGCGCTGGCCGGCACGCTGGCTGGCTGGGCGGCAGCGGCGATCGTTCTACTGCTGCTGGTGTTGTGGCAGACAAGGCAATTGCTGACTTTGGCCGACTGGCTGCAGGCTCCCGATGCACCTGGCCCGCCGGTTCTACCCAGTGCCTGGCAGCGGATGCTCCTCCAGCGGAGCGACGATCGACGGCGGACGGCCGCGACACTGCGCAAGGTCGAAGCCCATCTGCGCTCGTTCACCGAAGCGATGAACGCTGTCCCCGATGGGTTGCTGATTCTTGACGCTGGGCAATGTATCCAATGGGGAAATCGAGCCGCCGAGGCGCACCTCGACATCGATCTGGCGCGAGATACCGGCGAGTCGGTCGAAAGGCTGGTGCGCAATCCGGGTTTTGGCAACTATCTGCGTGAACCCGATCCGCAATCACCGTTCATTCTGCAGACCGCCACCGCGCGAACCCGGCTGTATGCCCTGCGCGTCGTGCCACTCAGCGAGCTCAGCAAGCTGTTGATCAGCATCGATGTCACCGACGTGCGGCGACTCGAAGCGATGCGCAGCGAATTCGTGGCCAACGTTTCGCACGAATTGCGCACGCCATTGACCGTCGTCAGCGGTTTTCTCGAACATTTTGCCAACGGCAACGCCATGACCTCCGAGCAGCAGCAGCACTTCAGCCGTTTGATGAGCGACCAGACGGCGCGGATGCTCAGTCTGGTGGACGATCTATTGACCTTGTCGCGGCTCGAAGCCGAGGACGCGCCAGCCAGCGAGGAAACGGTGAACATGGCCGACCTGTTGCAGCAATTGCAATCGGAAGCGCAAAGCCTCAGTGAACAGGCGCATCGCCTGGAAATGCGCTGCGACGGGCCGGCGTTGCGCGGCAACCGCAAGGAACTGCACAGCGCATTTGGCAATCTGGTGTCCAATGCCATCCGATACACTCCGGCTGGCGGCACGATCCGCATCAACTGGCGGGTAAGCGATGGACTGGGAATTTTCGCGGTCCACGATTCGGGAGTGGGTATCGCCGCGGAGCATCTGCCGCGGCTGACGGAACGGTTCTATCGCGTCGACCGCGGTCGTTCCCGCGACACCGGCGGCACGGGTCTTGGCCTGGCGATCGTCAAACACATTCTGCTCCGTCACCAGGCGACACTGGTCATCGAGTCGCAAATCGGACAAGGCAGCACCTTCCGGGCCGAATTCCCGGCCTGGCGTCTCCAGGCGCCCGACTGAGATGCCGTGGCGACGGATTACCGGGCGCGATAGAGTAGCGTCGGGTGCACCTCCTGCAAAACCTTCTGTATGCCGCGCCGATTTTTCAGATTCAGAATGATCGGCGAACGGGTATTGGCGGCGATCGTGCCGCCTTCGGGGGCGTCACGGTAGACGATGATCACCACCGCGGCATCCTCCGGGCGCGTCAGATCGAGTAACGCACCGTCGGCGTCGGACAATTCGATCTCGTATTCGAGGTCGAGTAGTTCCGGGGCGACGATCGGGAACGTCACCGTCGTTTCGTCTAGCGACTGCAGCCAAAATACCGTCGGCTTGCCTTCCTCGTGAAAAATCTTGAAGCGTCGGCAGTGCGCGAAACCGGCCAGACCTTCGGGAAAGGTAAATACCGTATCCGGGTCCACCGGTACGTCGCGCAAGCCAAATTTTTCAATGTCGATTTTCATCTGATCCTCTCGTGGACGGGTTACGGGGCCTTGAATTCGACCCAGGGCAATCATTGACAATCGCCAGGGGTCCGATACGCACGGCGCTCCTTGAGTTTTGTCGGCCAATTCTGCATAGTTCGCGCTCTTTTCTTACCAGGAGACTGTCGGGCTTGAGCGATCATCGCGAGCCGGATCGCAGAGCGAGGAATGGTGTTGATGATCTCGTCGCACCCAAGCGACGAGAGATCGGCGAAAAAGATATTCTTCCTACCCGCGCGCTGAATCCGTCCCAAGTCCAACAGGCTCCTAGATCATAGTAGTCCCTGCTCATGCCCTCCGATACCGAATCGCAAATCGCCGAACGCATTGCCAAGCGCCTCGCCGAAGAAATCGGCTGCCGTCCTGCCCAGGTGCAGGCCGCCGCCGCATTGCTCGATGACGGCGCCACCGTGCCGTTCATTGCCCGTTATCGCAAGGAGGCCACCGGTGGTCTCGACGACAACCAGCTCCGCGTGCTCGACGAACGCCTGATCTACCTGCGCGAGCTCGAGGAGCGTCGGCAGACGATCCGGCAATCGATTGATGATCAGTGCAAGCTGACGCCGTCGCTGGCGGCAGAAATTGCCGCGGCTGACACCAAACAGCGGCTCGAAGACCTCTATCTGCCCTACAAGCCCAAACGCCGAACCAAAGCCCAGATCGCCCGCGAGGCGGGTCTGGCGCCGCTCGCCGAAGCTCTGCTCGCCGATCCGACGCTCTCACCCGAAAATGAAGCCGCAATCTACTGCCAGGCCGACGCCGGTTTTGCCGATGTCAAGAGCGTTCTCGACGGTGCGCGGCAAATCCTGATGGAGAAGTTCGCCGAAGACGCGACGCTGGTCGGCGCACTGCGCGATCATCTGGCGGCGCACGGCGAGCTCCGCTCGACGGTCGTTGCCGGCAAGGAAAACGACGCTGGCAAATTCCGCGATTATTTCGCTTATGCGGAAGCGCTGGCCGTGATCCCCTCGCATCGCGCGCTGGCGTTGTTCCGCGGCCGCAACGAAGGACTATTGCAGCTCGAATTGCGTCTCGATAGCGACAAGGAGGATTCCGCCTCGTCCGCGCCGAACCCTTGCGAAATGCGTATCGCCAGCCATTTCGGCATCGCCGAGCGCGGCCGTCCGGCGGATAAATGGTTGCTCGAGACCGTACGCTGGGCGTGGCGGATCAAGATTTCGCTGCATCTCGAGCTGGAGTTGATGAACGCCTTGCGCGAGCGCGCCGAAACCGAAGCGATCCGTGTTTTCGGCGCCAACCTGCACGATCTGTTGCTCGCCGCGCCTGCCGGCCCACGCGCGACGATCGGTCTCGATCCCGGTCTGCGCACTGGCGTCAAGGTGGCGGTGGTCGACGCGACCGGCAAGGTGCTCGACACCGCCGTCATTTACCCGCACGAACCGCGTCGGGATTGGGACGGCGCTTTACATACCCTCGCGCAACTGGCACGCCGGCACCGGGTGGACCTGATCAGTATCGGCAATGGCACCGCCTCGCGCGAAACCGACCGGCTGATCGCCGAACTGATCCGGCGGGAACCGGCATTGCGGCTGCACCGGGTCGTCGTTTCCGAAGCCGGCGCGTCGGTCTATTCAGCGTCGGAATACGCCGCCAACGAATTTCCCGACCTCGACGTCAGCCTGCGCGGCGCGGTGTCTATCGCTCGGCGCCTGCAGGATCCGTTGGCCGAACTGGTCAAGATCGATCCAAAATCGATCGGTGTCGGCCAGTACCAGCACGATGTCAGCCAGAGCAAGTTGGCCAGGACGCTCGATGCGGTGGTCGAGGATTGCGTCAATGCCGTCGGCGTCGATGTCAATACCGCCTCGGCGCCGCTGCTGAGGCGAGTGTCCGGTCTCAGCCCGACACTGGCGGCGAACATCGTCACTTTCCGCGACGAGCACGGTGCCTTCCGTAACCGTCAAACGTTGAAAAAAGTCCCGCGACTCGGCGAAAAATCCTTCGAACAGGCCGCCGGCTTCCTGCGTATCGGCGACGGCGACAACCCGCTCGACCACTCGGCAGTGCATCCGGAAGCCTATCCCGTGGTCGAGCGAATTCTCGCCGATCTCGGCAAAGATATCGGCGAGGTGATCGGTAACCCGCGATTGCTGAAAAACCTGCCTCCGGAAAAATACGCTGACGGACAATTCGGTGTGCCAACCGTCCGCGACATCCTCAAGGAACTGGAAAAGCCGGGCCGTGACCCGCGTCCCGAATTCAAAACCGCCAGCTTCCGCGATGGCGTCGAGCGGATCGGCGACCTGCAGCCAGGAATGATTCTCGAAGGGGTGGTCACCAACGTCGCCAATTTCGGCGCTTTCGTCGACATCGGCGTCCATCAAGATGGCCTGGTGCATATCTCGGCCATCGCCGACAAATTCGTCAAGGACCCGCGCAGCGTCGTCAAGACCGGCGAGGTGGTCAAGGTGAAAGTGCTCGAGGTCGATTTGCCCCGACAGCGTATCGCCTTGAGCATGCGTCTGACCGACGAAGCATCGTCAACGCCGAAAGTCGCGGCGGCACCGTTCACCGCCAAAAGCCGGCAGCGGCAGGCCGCTCAGCCGGCACCAACGGGGGCGATGGCCAGCGCCTTCGCTAAATTGAAGGGCTGAACAGGCGTCGTATCCTATTCATTCACCAGCGGAGCGCCGGCGTAATCGCGAGGTCACCATGGATTCAACACTCATTTTCGACCTCGACGGCACGCTGATCGACTCACGACCAGCAATCATCGACGCCTTCGCCGCCGCGCTGCGCAAGCATCACCTCGAACCGCGTGTTCCCTGGCCGGCGCTGCGCATCGGCCCACCGTTGGCGGTGACGCTGCGGGAACTGGCCGGTGACGTCGCACCGGCATTGATCGACGCGCTGAGCGCCGATTTCAAAGCCGGTTACGACAGTACCGGCTACCGCGCCAGTCGGGTTTTCGACGGCATCCCCGAATTGCTGGCCGCCTTGCGCGCCGACGGCCGTGCCTGCTATCTGGCAACCAACAAACGGCTGCATCCGACTCGCCTGATCATCGAACACCTCGGCTGGCAAGATCATTTCGTCGACGTATACGCGCTCGACCGGTTCACGCCAGCGCTGCCCGACAAGGCGGCCATGCTTCGCCGACTGCTCGCGGAGCACGACATCAACCCGAGGCAAGCCATCTACATCGGCGATACTCTGGAAGATCGGCAGGCCGCCACCGCCGCCGCCCTGGCTTTCGTCGGCGTCAAGTGGGGCTACGGGCACTTTCCCACCGGCCAGCCGCCACCAGTGGACACCCCGCAAGACTTGCTGGCCCATCTGAGACGGTTCGATACCGAATTCCCCTCGCCTGCATCACCAGCACGCGAATGACCGCGAGAGCCGAAACCTGCCGGCCCCGTGAATGCGGACGGATGCGTGCGGCCTGTCACGTCGGGCCGAGTGGACGATCGCACCGTTCCCTTGATGTCGCGGCGCATGGCGGGCCGCTGTCACGGGAAATCGGGGAAAAACGGGCTGGAATTCCGCCGCGGCGCGGATTCCTTTCTCGAAACGGCTGCTCGACGCGGCCGATCCTGGATGGATCAGGCCACCAAGGCGACCGCCTTGATCTGTACCCAAACCTGGTCGCCGACCTCAAGAGCCAGACGATGCGCCGAAGCCCGGGTCAAGCGGGCCAGCAGCGGTGTTTCACCGACGCGCAACTGAAGTAGCGCCAGCGCCGGATGCTCTTCGCGGCCTTGCGCGGTGATCGTCGCCGGCAGGATGTTGATAATGCTGCTCTCGTGGTCGGGTTGGCGGGAAATGCTGACGTCGCGGGCCAAAATGCGCAGGCGGACTCCCGCGCCGACCGGGATGCCGCTATCACGGACCCACAAGGTGCCACCGGCAAAACCGATCCGCGCCAGATGCCAGTGGCTATCCCGTTCGAGTACCTGGCCGGCGAAAACGACACCAGCGTCTTCGCCCAGGCGGAGCGGCAGATCGACACTTGCCAGGACGGCGGTCAGTGGCCCGGAAGCAAGCACACGTCCGTTGTCCAGGACCACGATCTGATCGGCGAGACGGGCCACTTCGTCCGGCGAGTGGCTGACGTAGAGCATTGGCAGCGCCAGATCGTCGCGCAGTCGTTCCAGATACGGCATGATTTCCTGTTTGCGAGCGTGATCGAGGGAGGCCAGCGGTTCATCCATCAGCAGCAGGCGCGGACTGGTCGCCAGAGCACGGGCAATCGCGACTCGTTGCCGCTCGCCGCCGGAGAGCTGGTCCACGCGACGTCGCAAAAGCGGCGCGATGCCGAGCAGGTCGATGATCTGCGGCAACGAAAGCCGACGCTCGCCGGCCGCGCTCCGTCGCTGCCCGTAGGCGAGATTGTCGGCGACATCGAGGTGAGCAAACAGGCGGGCGTCCTGAAAAACGTAACCCAGCGGACGGCGGTGGGTCGGCAGCCAGTGTCTTTCGTCCTGCCAGGTTTGACCATGAATCAGCAACTGTCCGCCCGTATCGCGTTCCAGGCCGGCGACATAGCGCAGCAAGGTGGTTTTTCCGGACCCTGAGCGGCCAAAGATGGCCGTGACGCCGTCCCCGGGCACATCGAGGTCGACATCGAGCGTGAACGCCGGCCGCGGCAGGTGACAACGGATGCGCAGACTCATCGACGGTGCATCGGCCGGAAAATATTGAGCAGCAAGAGGACCACGAAAGAAAAGCCCAGCATGCCGCCGGCGAGCCGATGCGCGGCGTCGTAGTCCAGAGCTTCGACATGGTTGAAGAGGGCCATCGACAGCACCTGCGTTTTGCCGGGGATGTTGCCGCCGATCATCAACACCACCCCGAATTCGCCGACGGTATGTGCAAACCCCAAAATCGCGGCGTTGAAGAAACCGCTAGCGGCCAGCGGCACGACGACTGTAAAGAACGCATCCCAGGGGCTGGCACGCAACGTCGCCGCCGCCTCCAGCGGCCCGTCGCCTATGGCGGCGAACGCTTGCTGCAGCGGCTGAACGACGAAAGGCAGCGAGTAAATCATCGAAGCGACCACCAAGCCGGCAAAAGTAAACGGCAGCGGCGACAGACCGAAAGCGTCGAGCGCTCGGCCGACGAGGCCGTCCGGACCCATCAACACCAGCAAGTAAAAGCCCAGCACCGTCGGCGGCAGAATCAGCGGCAGGGTGACCAGCGCGCCGAGCGGGCCGCTGAGCCAGTGGCGAGTGCGAGCCAGCCACCAGGCGAGCGGCGTGCCGAGCAGCAGCAGCAGCACGCTGGTGACGGTGGCCAGTTTGACGGTCAGCCAGACCGCCGCCAAATCGGCAGAGCTCAACATCGTTCGACAGTGCGCAAGCGAACCGACCGGCTGGAGATCGGCAATACGCCGCCGGCACAGGACGATGCAAACCTCTCAGTCATCGTACCCGTAAGAACGGATGATCGCCTTGGCCTTGTCACCGCGGAGATAGCCGAGCAGGCTTTCAGCGGCCACCTTGCCCTGGCCTTTGCCGAGCAGCACGGCTTCCTGACGGATCGGCGAGTACAAGGTTTGCGGCACCCGCCAGCCCGAACCGCCTTGCCAGCGTCCAGAACGATAAACCTGCGACAGCGCGACAAAGCCGAGTTCGGCGTTGCCGGAAACGACGAACTGGTGCGCCTGGCCAACGTTCCCGCCGATCACCCATTTGTCTTTCAGCGCCTCCGTCAGGCCGAGCGCTTGCAATACCTCGATGGCCGACGCGCCGTACGGCGCGAGTTTGGGATTGGCGATCGCCAAGTGCCGGAAGCTGTTTCGCTTCAGGATCTTGCCCTGCGGGTCGACGTAATCCGCCATGCGGCTCCAGAGCGCCAACTTGCCGACAGCGAAAGTGAAACGACCACCGGCGACGGCATATCCCTCCCTTTCCAGCCGTGCCGGCGTCTGATCATCGGCGGCGAGCAAAATTTCAAACGGTGCGCCGGCCTTGATCTGAGCGTAGAACCTGCCGGTCGATCCGAAAGTGGGCACGACCCGATGACCGGTATCCCTGGCGAATTCAATGGCGATTTCCCGCATCGCCTCGGCGAAGTTCGCCGCTACGGCGGCATGGACTTGCTCCGCAAGGGCTGGCGCAGGGCTGGTCAGGAAGACGGTCGTCAGCCAGAAGCTCGACCCCATGCCACCACGCCGGAAGCGGCCAAGCCGCTCGTACAGGCGTGAACCACGTTGCCAGGCGAAGTCGATCATCGTTCATGCACACTCGGAGTAAGGCGCGAAGGCAAGGCGTTCGTCAATTTGGCCACGATTCACCAAGATTGGACCCGGATCAGGCACATGGCGGGCAATATCAACAGCAATCGAGAAACCATCGACCGTTCTTCCTGCCGGCAATCGACATCGCACGACTACTCGAGCTTTTTCAAATAATCCTTGGTGAACACCTTGTCGGGCAGGTCGCGCAATTTCATGTTGCCATACTCGAGGACGGACTGCTCGCCGCCGCGCAACGCGTCTTCCATTACCAGACGGGTTGGCCGCCGTTTGCCTTCCATGACTTTGAAGTTCTCGTACTTGCAGGTTTTCAGCAGCCGGTTGGACAGCGAATAAAACTCGGCCTTGTAAGGCCAATGGTCTTTTTCGCGAACCCAGTACAGCACCCGTTGATAGGTGACGCCGCGATCGACGCCGGTCAGCTCGAGGACGTAATGATCGTCGTTGCCTATTTTCTCGCTGCGCAATATTTTCGGATGATAATCGGCGGCGAAATTCGCCCGCGCCAGGTCGCCGTTCGCCACTTGGCCGGTCAGCCTCTGCGACAAGGCCAGACGAATCGGTTGCGATACGTCGGGCATGAAAATCCACAGGTCGCGGCCTTTCATCAACATGATCTGCCCGCGTTCCGACGCCGGCTCGGTGACCATGACCACGCTATTGCTGTTGCCTTTGGACAGTACCCGGTATTTGCGCACCTCGCTGCCATGATCGGCGCTGCTGGTGGTGATCGACACGTCGACCTGGAAGCTTTCCGCCGGAAAGCGCACCTGATCCGCTTTCTCGACGATCGCTCGCGCTTCGGTGTTGTCGCCCGTCGCCGGCGCCTCGGCCGCCACGACCACGGAAGGCATCCATCCGGTGATCAGCGCGAAGGCGGCGACGACGAAGCGTGCCTTGACTTTGCCAAGGTGGGTTGTCATGATTTCCATAGGATTACCTCGCTGTGCTGACCGATGTTTGAACTGGCTGAAAGTGCCTGCGGATGAAAGAAGTCGTACGGATTGAGAATGTTTATAAGGATTATCAGCTCGGCGAGCAAAAAGTCCAAGCCCTCAAAAATATCAATTTGGCCTTCGAGCCCGGGGTGTTTTTGGCCATTGCCGGCCCGTCGGGCAGCGGCAAGACCACCCTGCTGAATCTGATCGGCTGCATCGACGTTCCGACCAGCGGCAAGATTTTCATCAACGACCAGGATGTCAGCGGGCGGACGCCGGACCAACTCGCCGATTTGCGTGCCCGAACCATCGGTTTCATCTTTCAGACCTTCAACCTGTTGCCGGTACTTTCGGCGGCCGAAAACGTCGAATACCCCCTCCTGCATCGGAGCGACGTTTCAGCGGCGGAACGACGGAAACGGGTCGCCTATTTCCTCGACATCGTCGGTCTGTCGCGCTTCGCCGGGCACCGTCCGAATCAACTCAGCGGCGGACAGCGCCAGCGCGTGGCGATCGCGCGCGCGCTGGCCATCCGGCCGTCGATCGTCCTTGCCGACGAACCGACGGCCAATCTCGATCACAATACCGGCGAAGAGATTCTGCTGTTGATGAAAAAAATCAACCGCTCTTTCAAAACGACGTTCATTTTTTCCACCCACGACAAACGGGTGATCGCCAAGGCGGACCGGCTGGTCCGGGTCGAGGATGGCGTGATCGCCCATCTCGGCAAGCGACTGCATACCAAATGGACGGTCATTCGCCCGCGTGCTCCCGCCGATGACGGTTCGGAACGTAGTGAATCGCCGTCGCAAACGAATAACCCAACTGCCCACCGCGCGGAGAATTAGTCTGATGAACAACCCTATGAGCAACCTCATGGCCGCCCTGGCCTCGCTGTGTGGTTTGCTGCCAGCCCTGACCAACGCCCAGAACGTCGAAGGAAACGACTCGTCCTCGCCGACGCGGATCGAATTGGCCGCCAAGCCGACAGAAGCGTTGCCGAAAAGTCGCGACGCCCTATTCGACGACGACGAGCCGTCACCTTCCGAATCCCCTGCGCCCTCGTCTCCTTCGCCTGCCGCGCCAGGCAAAAAGGAATCGTTGTTTCTCGACGACCAACCGACGGCCTCACCCGTCAAGCCCACCCCGACAGCGTCGTCCGGCGGCGGCGGTTTCAGCGGAATCAAGGGATTTGCCGAGAATGTGCTGGCTTATACCACTCCTCGGCCGGGCCATTGGTCGGAGATGATGTTTCGAGCCGATCTCAGCGCGCAAGGCGATCTCGGCAGCGGCGTGAAGTGGAAACTCGGCGCGCGTGCCGATTTCGACGCCACTTACAGCCTGACCGATCATTATCCTGCTGCCGTGGCGGACAATCAGCGCTTCAATCTGATGTTGCGGGAAAATTACCTCGATATCGGCGCTGGGGATTGGGATTTTCGTATCGGTCGTCAACACGTCATTTGGGGCGAAATGGTCGGCCTGCTGTTTGCCGACGTCGTTTCGGCGCGTGACATGCGCCATTTTCTACTGCCTGAATTCGAAATCCTGCGCATTCCGCAATGGGCGGCACGCGCTGAATATTTCAAAGACGATTTCCATGCCGAACTGCTGTGGGTTCCGGTGCCGAGTTACGACGAGATCGGCAAGCCCGGTTCCGAGTTTTTCAATTACACGCTACCTGTTCCGACGGGAGTGGCCACCGTTTACCGCGATGAACAACGCCCGTCACGGCGCTTGGCGAACAGCAATTACGGCCTGCGACTGTCGCTACTCAAAAACGGCTGGGATGTGGCGGCCTTCGCATACCGTAGCTTGAGCGTCGCGCCGACCTTCTATCGGGAAATCGTCCTGGCGCCGCAGCCGACGGCCATCTTCCAGGCACGGCACGACCGGATCACCCAATACGGCATGACCCTGGGCAAGGATCTCGGACCGGTGGTCTTGAAAGCCGAGGCGGTCTATACCGACGGAATGAATTACCAGGTCAAGGACGCCAACGATGTCGATGGCGTGGTGGCGCAGAAAACCCTCAATTGGGCGGTCGGCCTGGATTACACCGAGATTACCGACACGCGCTTCAATGCCCAGTTCTTCCAAAGCCACTTTTTCAACCACAGCCCGGACATCATCCAGTCGAAGAATGAAAACGGCTACAGCCTGCTGGCCAATCGCAAATTCGGCGACAAGGTCGAAGCCCAAATGCTGTACATCGCCAGTCTCAACCGCAGCGATTGGCTGCTCCGCCCGCGCCTGACCTGGAATTTCGAGAAAAACTGGCGTTTCGCCGTCGGCGCCGACATTTTTCACGGACCGCCACTCGGCTTTTTCGGTCGCTACGATCGCAGTGACCGCGTCTACACCGAACTGCGTTACAGCTTTTGACGACTTGCCAGACCGGAGGATCGCTTCGCAGGCCGATTAAGTCCATGATGCAAGCCTGACCTGTGGGCCTGGGGTCGGATTGGCTTTATGGTTGGGCGTAGAAATGTTGCCACAACCTGCCCTGCCACCTGGTTCCGGGCAGGTGAACGCCGTGGCGTTTCCAGACATGAGCGGGGCACTAAAGGCAGGTGGCTTTGCCGTCGGAATTCTCGGTGCAATCGAGCGAGGCGGGGCGCGCAGCGTTGTCTCCACCGTCGAAAAGAGTGCGGCGCAAGAGGCCGCAAAGGGAGCATCTGGCATCACCAAGGAAGTGCTTGTCCGCAAGGCTTTGGGCGCCGATGGAGCAAAGTCAGTTCAGATCATCGAACGTGAAAACGGGAAGTTGATCTCCCGCACCCATGAAGTGACGAAGGACGGCAAGGTTATTCATCAGCATCAGAACCACATAGGGAAGCGCGGTGGCGAGCGGCAGTTCCCGGACGAGTGGACCGGCACAAAGACAATCAACGCACCGTACGAGAACATCCCACCGAGTTTCCCGGCGGATCGCGTCCCCGGTGGCCGGACGTTTTGATCCAAGGATCCTCAACCATGCTGAATGCCGATGCAGAAACCTTCCTCTGGCGTCTTCTCCGACTTGGGCTTCTTGCCGGTGAGCCTAAGCAGGCGGGCGATTGGGTCGCGTCCTTCTTCGACAGAGAAATTGAACTTCCAGCGAAGTTGGAAGCGCTGTTGACTGAGTACTGGGCCTCAGCAGATCGGGCCGTACTGTTGTCGCTGGCTCAAGCGGCGCTGGAGGACTTCAGTCTCGATGTCGTGCATCGAACCCGCCTAACGGCTAACCTGTTTGCGAACGGCCACATTGACGAAACCCAGGCATGCGCTTTTCTCGGCTTCGAGGGAGTGATCACGGATGATCTCCCACCCTCGGTGCGCAGAGTTGCAGATGTGTGTTGGTTGGTGAGGCAGGACTCGGAGGTGGCTGTTATGGAGTCCGGTGACGACAGTTTGCTTAGTGAGGCATTGCGCGCCCTTGCCAGTGAGGGCACGGCGACGACCGATTAGGTGCCGCAAAGGAATCACAAGCCGCTTCCAAGGTGTTCAGAAAGGAGAGCAGGCTTTCACGGAAAATAGGGGACAGACCACGTTTTTTGACCTATCCACGGTGCCCGAGCGCGTCGGAGGGGTCAGGTCTTTCCTTTTGCCCCATTGCAGTTGATAAATCCGTCACATGGCCAGAAGACCACGTCGCATCGAATTCCGTGGCGGCCTGTACTGCGTTACGGCGCGAGGTGACGGGAGGGAGGACATCTACCTCTCCAACGCCGAGCGGCGCCTGTTTCTGGCGGTACTGAACGGCTTGGTGGATCGTTACAACTGGACGATTCAGGCGTACTGCTTGATGAGCAATTCTTATCACCGGCTCGTGGAAACGCCGGATGCGCATCTCTCCAAGGCATGAGGCCGACAACGCCCGCTCTGTGCGGGCGTTGTTCTATGTGCCCGCTGCGATGCGTTCGACGGCCACGGCGGCGGTGACGATTTCGATGCCTCGGAAGCTCTTCAGATCGAGCAGGTGGGCATCACCCGAGACGATCAAATCGGCCTGCGCTGCCAGCGCGGCGGCCAGCACCTGGTCATCGGCCGGATCGCGCGTGATGGTCGGCGCAATGACGGTCGGCGCGACGAGGGTCACCATCGCCGCGTTGCCATCGAAGACATCGGCCACGGTGATCCCGCGCTTGGCAAGCTGCTTGGCGAACTTCTCGAGCGAGAGCACGCCTTGCAACTCGGCCAGCAGCGCCGCACTGCTGGCCAGCTCGAGCTGGCCAGCCTCGGCCGCATCGATCAAGCGCCCCAGCGTGCTGCCCCACAGCAGCCCGGAGAGTGCCGTGTTCGTGTCAAGAACCAGCCGCACGCCGTTGCTCGGCGCGATAGGCGTCGATCTCGGCGCTGATCTCCTCGGGCGTCATCGGCGCGAGCGGCTTAGTCGCCAGCGTGGCACGCGCTGCCTTCATGCGCTCGATGCGCTCCTCGCGCAGCAAGCGTTCGATTTTCTCCGGTGCCAGCAGCCCGGCCTTCGTGGCCTCCTGGGCCAGCGCGTCGGGCAACGTGATCTGCACGGTAGTCATGGTCAGGCTCCCTGCGCGTTCACGCGCTGCTTGAGCTTCTCGCGCTCGATGAAAGTGTCCAGCGGCTGAGTGATCTGCCGCTTGGCCTTGGGGTCCAGCTTCTCGATGGTCAAGAACCGCTGCTCCAGGCTATTGGTGGCAGCCGCTTGACCTTGCGCGCCTGCGCCATGCCCAGCAGCACGTCGGCGCCCACACCCAGCACCTGCGCCATCTACGGCAGCAGATGCGCCGGCGGCTGTGCGTTCGGTGCTTCGTAGCAGGCCACCATGCGTTGCGTGATGCCCACCTTGGCGGCGAACTCCACCTGTGTGTAACCGGCGGCCTTGCGCAAGCTGGCAAGCTGCTCACCAAAGTTCTCGATCACATCCGTCTTCCGCTTGGACATGGCGCGCTTCTCTTGGAGGGAATGCGTCCATGCTAGGACTCATCCGGCAATCGGATTGCTGCAAAATACGACAACCGTATATGATCGCGCCAGCAGATTTTTTACCGGAGGCATCCCGATGGCACGCATCCCCGACACCGAGTTTGAGCGGCTAAACTGGCTGCCGGCGATTCTTGATCTGTGGCTGAACGACTGATTCCCATTCCTGCTCTAGGCCGGAGAGGGCTCATGAAAAAACACCGCCTCAACCCTCTGTGGTCAGCGCTGCTTGCCTTGCTCCTGTGCCTGGGAACGCTTCTGGACGCCCAGGCGACGGAAAGCATCACCGATCTGCACACCGACGTCAGCGGCAGTCCGGTCGCGGCCACGGATGCCGGCGGCGCGGTCCTGTGGCGGGAAAGCTACCGCCCGTACGGCGAACGAACCCAGCGGCAGGCGGCCTCCGGCAGCAACCGGCCGTTCTTCCACGGCAAACCTTACGACGCCGATACGGAGCTGAGCTACTTCGGCGCCCGCTACTACGACCCGCTGGTTGGCCGGTTCATGAGCGTCGATCCGGCCGGCTTCGACGAAGGGAATCTGCACAGTTTCAACCGCTATGCCTATGGGAACAACAATCCGTACCGGTATCTCGATCCGGATGGGCGATCGGCCATTCGGGTGCTGGTCGGATTGGCTGTATGGGTGGGCGTACAAAAGTTGCCACAACCTGCCCTGCCACCTGGTTCCGGGCAGGTGAACGCCGTGGCGTTTCCAGACATGAGCGGGGCACTAAAGGCAGGTGGCTCTGCCGTCGGTATTCTCGGTACAATCGAGCGAAGCGGGGCGCGCAGCGTTGTCTCCACCGTCGAAAAGAGTGCGGCGCAAGAGGCCGCAAAGGGCGCAACCGAGACAGTGAGGGTTGGTGAGTTGGTCGCCACTCACGGCAGGATGATGAGCAATAAGCAGCTCGACAAGCTCACCAAGAACATCCGTGCCGAGGGCATTAAGCAACCGCTGACGGTTACTGAGCACAACGGCAAGCTGTACATCCTCGATGGGCACCATCGAGCGCTCGCGGCACCACGCGCAGGTGTTGCGGAGGTTCCGATCAACAGGGTTGAACTGCCCTTCGGTGCCTTCAAATCGCCCGCTGACTTGACCTTTACGCCCGGGGTCCGCTGGTGAGCACGAGACAGCCGATTGCCGAAGGATTAATCTCTTGCAGGAACATCCTACTTGGCGACCGTACAAGTGAGCATGTTCTGCCTTGCCTTGAGGAGGTTCTGGCTGATCTAGATTCGATAACGGTCTCAAGCACAAGGGCAATCGTCGAGCATTGTGCTGCGGAGGCTATCGATCAAATCAAGGGTGCCAACTTCGTGAGCGCGGGACGGATCTTGAGCTTGATTCACAACCTGCCATTGGATGAAGCAAGAGAACAGCGCTGGGATATCGATTACTTCCTCTCGATGGAGTTGCCTACATTCTTGGAGCACTTCGAGGAAATCAAGTCAGCAAGGTCAATCGCGCTCTTCGTTTGCAAACAGCTCGCCTGCCGGTACTTGCCAGACAGCGGCTAACTCGATGCCACTTGTAAGACGCCCGCCTTGCGCGGGCGTTGCTACTTCTGGTCGGCTACCTCACACCGAAGGTGTCAGGTCTTTCTTTTTGCCTCATTGCAGTTGATAAATCCGTCACATGGCCAGAAGAGCACGTCGCATCAAATTTCGTGGCGGCCTGTACTGCGTTACGGCGCGAGGTGACGGGAGGGAGGACATCTACCTCTCCAACGCGGAGCGGCGCCTGTTTCTGGCGGTACTGAACGGCTTGGGGGATCGTTTCAACTGGACGATTCAGGCGTACTGCTTGATGAGCAATTCTTATCACCGGCTCGTGGAAACGCCGGATGCGCATCTCTCCAAGGGCATGAGGCCGCTCAACGGGGTCTACACGCAGGCGTTTAACAAGGCCCATCAACGCCTCGGGTACCTCTTTCAGGGTCGCTACAAAGCGATAGTGGTCGAAAGCTTAGCTGCTGGAAGTCGCCTGCTATGTCCTTCTCAACCCTGTTTGTGCCGGGATGGTCCGCACTCCTGGAGATGGGTCGTGGAGCGGCTATCGTGCAACGATGGGCGGGAATGCACCCGGACGGGTTGGCGACGTCGTGGGTCCTGTCAGCATTCGGGGAGACCAGGCCGGAGGCGGTTGCCGAATATAGTCGCTTCGTGGCCCAAGGACACCGCCAAGCGACGATTCCATGCGGACCACAGAAACAGCGACTGTTCCTGGGCTCTGACCCTGGACTCTGACGCTTTTGTCGGCTCAGTACGCCGCCGCCTTCCTGCCGGCAGCGATCTGCGCGAGGTTCCACAGGCCCGGGCGCGGCCCGTCCCGAAACTTCTCGCTGACTTCGCGCGGCAATGCGCCGATCGGAACGGCGCCATCACTGCGGCGTACGCCAGCGTCGGGTACACGCTGAAGGACGTCGGCGATTGCTTCGGTCTGCCTTACTCCCGCGTGGGCAAGACGGTGCGTCTCGGCGAATGGGCGCGCCAAGAGGAAAATGGAAAGACCCGGGCCCCTCGCTGTATGTAAATTTTAATTTGAATCAATGGCCTAAGTGGATAGGCGACGATGGTTCAACATAGCCCGAGCATTTTCCGGTCTGGCGTGCATACCGAACCTTGCCGGGTCGCCGGACACGAGGAAAGAATGTTTTGGGTGACGCTGTAGTACTGCCAGCCGGCTTTCAAAGCCTCGAGGTTGGCCTTGCCGGGGCGCCAGGTGACCTGCTGCCACTTTGGGTGTCCCTGTTTGAGGAGATTGTCATAGTTGCTGCACAGCGAGCGGGCGAAACCGGCAATGGCCTTGCGATTGAATTCCTGAGGATAGTCGTAGGTGATCAGGTAGGCCTTGACACTCAAGGTCGGCACATTGGCCGACAGCCAGCCATAGCTTTGCCGGCTGATTTCGGTCGGATAGTAAACGTCCATCGCTTTTTTCATTGCCGGCTGATCCGGGCGTGCCGCCAACAGCCGATAGTGTTTGCGGCCGAGTTCGGCTTCCACCGCCAGTTGCGAGATCGGCTGTCCGGCGACGAAGACCACCACCTCCACCTTGCCATCACGGTCGAGCAGGCTGTTCAGCGCCTGCTTGTGGTCGCCGCTCGCCTCGACCCGGGTCGGCCGCTCGCCGTCGAACATCAGGCCATAGAGCGTGGTGGTCGATAAGGCCGCGCCGCTGCCCTCGGGTCCCATGTAAATTTTCTTGCCGCGGATTTCGTCGATGTATTTGAGTGGCGAGTCGGCGGCGACGACGAAGTGCATTTCTTCCATGTACAGTGGCAGCACCACCCGCAACGGCCGGATCAGATCCTGCGCTTCCTTGTCTCCCTGATCGGCCAGGCGGATGTAGGCTTGGTAAACGTCGGACTGGACCAGGGCGAATTTGACTTTTTCGCGGTAACGCATGTCTCTGACATTCTGCACCGATCCGGCGGAACTCAATACGCCGAGATTGATGTTGGCCTCGGGGGCGATCATCGAGGCCAGGTTCTGACCAAAGGCGTAATAGGTGCCGGTGGTGCCACCGGTGACGATGCGATAGTCGGTTGGCGCGGCGTAGGTGCCGGTCACCGACAGGGCAAGCGAGGCCGCCAGGACGCGGCGAAGGAATGCGTTCATTGCTGTCTTTCCGAGAATTGTTCAGGTCAGGGCGTCGGCCGCCAAACAGGGAGGGGCGACGCCACGCATAAAAAATCAGTCACAAAGTTTCAAGCGACGACGTTCGTCGTCATTGGCACCGCAGGGTGGCAAACGCTGTCCCGAGCTTGCCGGGACTGTCGGCGTGCTGGCCGCGGGTGGCGTGGCGGGGACTGCCGGCGGCGTTGCCGGTGCCGCGGTCGGGGGCGGCGCGGGCAACGATGCCGGCTCCTTGTCGCCGGCGAACATCCGCCAGCCGATGACGAGCACGATCAGCAGCGCGACCAGACCGATCACCGCCATCATCGCCGCCGATTTGCCTTTCGGCGGCGAGTAAATAATCAATGATTTGCCACATTGCGGACAGACGAAATCCTGCCCGGTGCCGATTTCCAGCACCTTTTTTTGATTGGCGTTGTCGCAGTTGCCAATGTTTACGCAGATACCGTTCTTGGCCATGATCAGGATTCCTCCTCTTTGAGCAAACGCACGGCGTGCTTGCCGGCATCAAGAAAACGCAAATAAAGCGGATCGCGCAGGTTGTCGCCGCAATCGGCGCGGATTTTTTCGACCGCTTCGAGTACCGCTTTCTGCAATTCCAGACGTTTGTCGCGATGACGCCAATCCGGGCCGCTCAGCGTCTGGGTGACGGTCTGGCGCAATTCATTGAGTTTCAGGGCATCGAGCGTCTCCGCCGAGCCGGCCAGCGTCTTGCCAAGGAACAGCGGCGGGTTGTCGAAACCGTCGGCGTCTTTTGAAAGCAACAGCACTTCCGCCGCGCCGGTTTGCGGGTTGACCGTTTGCCGAATGATGCGCAGCGCCGTGGCCAGCAGAATGTACGGCAGACCGTCACGGCGCAAATCCTCGGGGCTGGCCACGTACAACGGCGGATATAGCGTGGCGTCGCCTTCGGAATGCAATTCGAGACTGAGTCGTTTGCTGTCGCCCGCGGCGAGACGTCGCTGGTAGCGTTCTCGTAGCATGGCCAAGGGCTTCAGGTAGCGCAATGGGAACAGGTTGACGATCGCCACCAGCGTGATTTCGCCGGCGCGGCCGTCAGCGTCGATGATTTCCGTGTCGCCAGCGTTGGCTTCGAGGAAATCCTTTTTCAGAGCGGCAACGAATTCGCCGTGAGTGGCGCTCTTCGGCATGATCACCGTCAGCTTGGCGATCGCTGTCGGCACGCCGGCGGGAATACCGGGAGCGACGCGCTGCATTTCCAAGGGCTCGAAACGCATGAACACGCCAGCTTGGCGCACCACCTCGGTCACCCAGTTCCGCCGGGCTTGTGGGTCGGCGGCGAAGCGTTCAGCCAGACGTTCGATGATCGACACGTCGAGCACGCGCTGCGGGCCTTCCTTGATCAAGCTGGCGTGCGCCAGACGGGCGCTTTGTTCGCAGGTCTTCTCCAGCGCGTCGAGCAGCGCCGTCAGGGGAATGCGCTGATTGAAGGCGGCGAAAGTCGGGGTTTCGCCCAGCCGGTCGAACAGTGACGCTCGCGCTCCGCCGGTCTGCGTGCGTTGGACGTCAAGGTCGAGTTCCATCATCCGCGCCACCTCACGAACTTTCGCCGGGTCGTAAAAGCGGATCAAATGACGTCGCAGATCGCTGTCGCCACCGGTGGTGTCCAGACGCTGCGCGAGTTGTTTGCCGAAGCGGTCGAGGGCGGCGCGCACCGTCCCGGCCGCCTGCTCGATATCCACCTTCAGCTCGGCCAGTTCGGCCAGCGTTTCCTGCAACAGCACTTTGGCGCCATTGATCGCCACGGCTCGCGTGCGATTCACATACAGTTCCTGCAGATAGACTGCATGGCCGTCGAGCAGGCTGGCCGGGCTGCCGGCCAGCTTGGCCAGCAGACTCATTTCGCTCCAGCGGCGACTGTTCTGCTGCAGACGCCCCGCCGCTTCGTCCTCGGCGGCGCGCGTTTTGGCCAAACGATCGCCGATGCCGTTCAGCCGTTCGTCGAGAAAGGCGATCAGACAGGCCAGCAGCCGACCACATTCTTCCAAGCCGCGCGCGCCGATCCGCCAGTCGTTGCACAATTCGCGCTCGATACGGTTACGGATTTCACGGGCAATCTCCTTGCGCGATTTGAGCTTGGTATCGAAGAAGGCAACGACACCCATATCGCGAAAGTCCTCGTCCCAGCGTTTTCGACAGAATCGTTCGAGCTCGTCGAGCCAGGTGGTGCGTTCCAGGTCACGAACCAGTGATTTGAAATGCGGGATCACCGCTTCCCACTCGGCGGTGATCGCCTGCCATTTCGGTCGCTGGCCGTCGCCAGGCAGGATCGGCACGTTCATCAACAGGTGATCATCGTCGAGTGCCCAACGATGCTGCACGTCTTTTTGCCGGACAAGACTGTTGAAATCCTGAGGGCGCATCTCGCCGGCGTAGCCCAGCGTTTCCTGCCAGTTGTTGAACACCAGTTGCAACAGGGTCTGGCGGGCGAAACCGTAACCGAGGAATTCGCCGATCTCCTCTTCGGGAATGGCGATGCGTTTGATGCCGAACGACAGGAAGCGCTTGGCGCGTTCGCCGCGGTTGCCGCCCGGCGCCGTCTCGGGCGCGCCATTGCCGTTCTCGGCGTTTTCCATTCGTCCGAGACCGGGCCAGCCGACTTGTCGGGCCCGAACGATTTTCTGATAGAGGAATTCGGCGACGATTCCGGGCAGTTCCTGATCGACATCGACAGTCAGGCCGTTATCGTTTTCGTTGCCGAAGACATAGCAGCCATTGAACGGATCACCCAGTTCCAGCCGGCCTTTGACTCCTTGCACGTCATGCGGTTGCCAGGCCGCGGCGGACAAGGCATTGAGTTCGAGTAGCGCGCTGTAACCGTTGGCGTGGTAATTGCCGGTATCCCAATTTTGCGGCGGATACGGATCGGGAAGCAGGGTGTACAACAGGATGCGGAATCGCTTGGCATCAGGATACAAATCGCGCAGTTGCGCGACGGCGTCGATGACGCTGCCACTACCGGTGCCGCCGGCCAGGCCGCAGAGGATGTGGAAGGTGGTGTCGGTATTTCCCGAGGTCTGAACACGGCGGACCAGCGTCTGCACTCGTTCCCGGTACAGATCGATCTTGCAGGCAAACAGAAACCGTCCGAGCCGTCTTTTCTGGCCACCGAGGGTTACTCCGACAATGCTGTTGAGAATGTCGTGCCATTGATCGCGGGAGCCAATCCACGGCTGGATCCCCGGGTAGCTGCTGATGTGCTCGAGTCGCGCGCCGAGGTTGGCGTCGGTGATCAGCAACTGGCTGGCCGCCGGCAGTTGCATGGAAACACCAAGCGTTTTCCAGCTTGGATCGTCCGGCGCCATCATTTCGTTACTCGAGTCGACGTAGAGATAGGCGAGATCGACTCCATCCGGCTGGTCGCGGCGAAACTCCTGGAAAATCAGCTTTCGGAAGGCCCGGATGATTTTTCCACCGGTTCCACCCAAACCAATGATCACGTGATTCATCTGTCAAGCCCCTGTTGATTTTGTTGCTGATTTGCGGCGCGCTAACCCATCGGCGAGAATACGCCGAGGGGATGCCGGAGTATACCTTGATGACCTGTTTTTCCGGATGAATTACCCGCCTCCGACCGGGCGAAAGGCCGCTGAGCGGAATGGCGGCGGCAAGAATCAGCGCTGTTATAATCCCCACCCTGTTTCTATCTTTAACCCCATTACTATTCTTCGAGCAGCGATGTCTGCCATCAACTACCAGATCATCCCGGTCACTCCTTTCGAACAGAATTGCAGTCTATTGTGGTGCGAGAAAACCAGACGCGGCGCGGTGGTCGATCCTGGCGGCGATCTGGCGCGGATTCTTCGCGCCGTTGACGCCAAAGAGATTGTTCTGGAAAAAATTCTGGTGACCCACGGGCACATCGATCATGCCGGAGGCGTCGCTGAACTGGCGGAAAGATTGTCGTTGCCGATCGAAGGACCGCATCGCGAGGATCAGTTCTGGATCGACGGCATGCCTGCGCAAAGCAGGATGTTCGGCTTCCCGAATGTTCGTGCCTTCACGCCGGATCGCTGGCTGGCGCATGGTGACCGCGTCACGGTCGGCGAGCGGAATTTTTCCGTCCTGCACTGCCCTGGGCATACCCCGGGTCATATCGTTTTTTTCGACCAGCCCGGGCGATTGGCGGTCGTCGGCGATGTGCTGTTTCAGGGCTCGATCGGCCGCACCGATTTTCCGAAGGGCGATTTCGACACCTTGATCTCATCGATCCGCGAGCGGCTTTTTCCGCTCGGCGACGACGTGACATTCATTCCCGGTCACGGACCGATTTCGACGTTCGGTGCGGAAAGACGCTATAACCCGTTCTGTAGCGACTGAACAGGTCCTTGCCGCTTATATATTATTGAAAAACGAACGGCGAACCGTTCGTTTTTCATTCTTGGCCGTGGTGTCCCGTCCGCGGTTAAAAATGCAACGGTCGCTTGTCGCAAGCCAGCGCCGCTTCGTGCACCACTTCCGACAGCGTCGGATGAGCGTGGCAGATGCGCGCCAGGTCTTCCGACGAAGCGCTGAATTCCATCGCCACGGCTCCTTCCGAAATCAGTTCGGAAGCGTTGGCGCCAATGATATGCACGCCAAGAACGCGGTCGGTTTTGGCGCAGGCCAACATCTTGACGAAACCGGTCGGATCACCCATTCCCAGTGCCCGGCCGTTGGCGGCGAAAGGAATTTTGCCGACTTTGTAAGCCACGCCCTCGGCTTTCAATTGCTGCTCGGTCTTGCCGACCCAGGCGATTTCCGGGCTCGTGTAGATCACCCAGGGAATGGTTTCGAAATTGCAATGACCGGCCTGACCGGCAATGATCTCCGCGACCATCACCCCTTCTTCCATCGCCTTATGCGCCAGCATCGGCCCCTGAACGACATCGCCGATCGCCCAGACTCCCGGCAGGTTGGTGCGGCAATGCGCGTCGACGACGATTTGGCCTCGATCGTTGATTTGCAGACCGACGGTGTCGGCCTGCAGACCGTCGGTGTTCGGAATACGGCCGATCGAAACGATCAAGCGGTCAGCATCGAGCTTCAGTTCGTTGCCGTCCTTGTCGGTGTAGTCGATGGCGACGCCCTTCTGTGAGACCTTGACGTCGCCGATGCTGATGCCGGTAACGATTTTCAAGCCTTGCTTGGCGAACACCTTGGCCGCTTCCTTGGCGACATCGCTATCGGCGACGCCAAGGAATTCCGGCAGCGCTTCAAGGATGGTGACTTCAGCGCCGAGACGCCGCCAGACGCTGCCCATTTCCAGACCGATGACGCCGGCGCCGATCACGGCCAGCTTTTTTGGGACCGCATTGATGGCCAACGCCCCGACGTTATCGCAAACGATTTCGTTGTCCACCGGCACGCCGGCCAGATGACGCGGTTTCGAGCCGGTGGCGACGATCACCTGCTTTGCTTCGTAAAGCGCGTCTCCGACCTTGATCTGCCACAGTTCTTTGCCTGGGGCGCCGGTACGGGCGACGAAGGCCCCATGGCCATTGAGTAGGCTCACTTTGTTCTTTTTGAACAGGCTTTTGATGCCGCCGGTCAGTTGTTTGACGATCGCATCCTTGCGGGCAAGCATCTTGGCCACGTCGATACTCGGTGCGCCGACTTCGATACCCTGTTCGGCGAAGCTGTGACCGGCTTCCTCGAAAAGATGGGAGGTGTGCAGGAGCGCCTTGGAAGGAATGCAGCCAACGTTCAGACAGGTGCCGCCCAATCGCGGTTCGCCTTTGGGATCGGCATAGGGATTGGATTCACAACAGGCAACGGCGAAACCGAGTTGCGCGGCCCGGATGGCGGCAATGTAGCCGCCCGGGCCGCCACCGATGACGAGAACATCGAATGGCTTGGACATGATATTTCCCTTTCCAACCTCAGAGACACGGAAGGCACCGCGCGCAGAGATCGACTCTGAAACGCCGTGCCTCGCGGGGGGTGTTTAGACGCCGAGCAGCAGGCGGGCCGGATCTTCCAGCGCCTCTTTCATTGTCACCAGACCGAGAACCGCCTCGCGACCATCGATGATCCGATGGTCGTAAGACATCGCCAGATAGTTGATCGGCCGGATGACGATCTGGCCGTTTTCGACCACTGGCCGATCCTTGGTGGCATGGATGCCGAGAATCGCCGATTGCGGCGGGTTGATGATCGGCGTGGATAGCATCGACCCGAAGACGCCGCCATTGGAAATCGAAAACGTTCCACCCGTCAGATCTTCCATCGACAATTTACCGTCCTTGGCCTTGACACCGAAGTCGCCGATTTTCTTCTCGATATCGGCAATGCTCATCTGGTCGGCATCGCGCAGGATCGGCACCACCAGGCCTCGCGGACTGCCAACGGCGATACCGATGTCGATGTAACCGTGATAAACGATGTCGTTCCCGTCGACCGAGGCGTTGATGATCGGAAATTTCTGCAGAGCGGCGACGGCAGCCTTGACGAAAAAGCCCATGAAGCCGAGTCGCACACCATGAGCCTTTTCGAAGCGCTCGCCATATTGTTTGCGCAGCGCCATGATCGGCCCCATATTGACTTCGTTGAACGTCGTCAGGATGGCGTTGGTGGATTGCGACTGAAGCAGGCGTTCGGCAACCCGCGCGCGAAGCCGGGACATCGGCACCCGCTGCTCCGGGCGTTCTCCGAGCGGAACTTCGACGAATGGCGCCGGCGGCAGGGTGGTCGCGACGACGGTCGGAGCTGGCGTCGCCGGCTTGCTGGCTACGGGCGCTTGCGCCGCCAGCGCGTCGGCTTTGGTCACTCGTCCGCCACGACCGCTGCCAACAACATCGGCGGCCGAAACTCCTTTTTCTTCAAGAATTTTCCGCGCGGCAGGCATCGCCACTCCACCCGCCGGCGTGGCCGCCGCCGGTGCGGCAACGGCGGCTTCGACTTTGGGCGCCGCCTTGGCGACCGGTGCGGCGACGGTACCGGCCTGAGCCGCGGTGTCGATACGGGCGATGACCTCGCCCGATACGACAGTGTCGCCATCGCCTTTGACAATCTCCACCAGCACACCGCCATCCGGCGCCGGCAGTTCGAGAACCACCTTGTCGGTCTCGATATCGATCAGATTTTCATCCCGGGCAACGGCTTCACCGGCTTTTTTGTGCCAGGAGACCAAGGTCGCTTCGGCGACGGATTCGGAAAGCTGTGGAACTTTGACGTCGATGATCATGTTCTCTCCGTTCTAGGGCAGTTTGTAATATTCGATCTCACCAAACACGGAGTCGATCAGAGCCTTTTGTTGGGCATTATGCTTGCTGTAGTAGCCCACCGCCGGCGAGGCCGATGCGGGACGCGAGACCAGCAACAGATGCTGCTTGTCGCTGAGTGAACGCGACAGGTGCTGCCGTGAGGCAATCCAGTACCACGCCCCCTGGTTACGGGGTTCTTCCTGACACCAGACGACTTCGGTGGCCTTGGGATATTTGGCCAGTTCTTCCTGAAACGCGGTCTGTGGGAAGGGATAGAACTGTTCGAGACGAGCGATGGCCACATGCGGAATTTTTTGCTCCTGTCGCGCGGCAATCAATTCGTAGTACACCTTGCCGGAACAGAAAACGACCCGGGTGACCTTTTTGGCGTTGATCGTTTCGACTTCGCCGATCACCGGCTGAAATTCGCCGTCACTGAGTTCTTCCAGCGAGGAGGTGGCGTCCTTGTGGCGCAGCAGCGACTTCGGGGTAAACACGATTAGCGGCTTGCGCTGATTGCGCACCGCCTGTCGACGCAAGAGATGGAAAACTTGCGCCGGTGTCGACGGCTGACAGACTTCCATGTTCATCTCGGCGCATAGTTGCATGTAGCGTTCGATCCGCGCCGACGAGTGCTCGGGCCCCTGTCCTTCATAACCGTGCGGCAGCAACAACACTAAACCGCTGGCACGACCCCATTTCGCTTCGCCCGAGGCGATGAACTGGTCGATCACCACCTGCGCGCCATTGGCGAAATCGCCGAATTGCGCTTCCCAGACCACCAGCTGGTGCGGGTTGGCTGTCGAATAGCCGTACTCGAAAGCGAGCACCGCCTCTTCCGAAAGCACCGAATCGAAACATTGAAAGCTGCCCTGCCGTTCCTGCAGATGGCCCAGGGGATAATAGGTTCCCTTGTCCCAGTGTTCGCGGTTCTGATCATGCAATGCCGCATGGCGATGGAAGAAGGTGCTTCGTCCGACGTCTTCGCCAGAAATCCGCACGCCATAGCCGGAAACCAGCAGCGAGGCGTAAGCCAGGTTTTCAGCCATTCCCCAATCGACCGGCAAACGCCCCTCGCCCATCTGCCGTCGGTCATCGATGATTTTCTTGACCCGGCTGTGCAGCGTGAAATTTTCCGGGATGGTCGTCAAACGCTCGGCAAGACGCTGTAACTCGGCCAATGGGACTTTGGTATCGCAGTTTTCAATGTACTTGGCGGGCAGGAATGGCGTCCAGTCGATGGTCATCGGATGGCGATAGCCGGCGATCACTGGGTTGTATAGCAGTTCGCCGCGGTCGAGATGCGCGCGATAGTCGGCAATGATTTGATCCGGGCCATCCAGCGGCAGAATTCCCTCGGCCACCAGTTTGTCGGCGTACAGTTTCCGCGTTCCCGGATGCATCTGGATCTTTTTGTACATCAGGGGCTGGGTGACCATCGGCTCGTCCTGTTCGTTATGGCCGAGCTTGCGGAAACAGACAATATCGACCACCACATCCTTGCGGAAGGTCTTGCGATAGTCGGCGGCGATGCCGGTAACCAGCGCCACCGCCTCGGGATCGTCACCATTGACGTGGAAGATCGGGGCCTCGGCCATCTTGAAGATGTCGGTACAGTACAGCGAGGAACGATAATCGCGCGGATCGGACGTGGTGAACCCGATCTGGTTGTTGACCACGAGATGTATCGTTCCGCCGACGCCGTAGCCGCGCGTTTGGCCAAAATTCAATGTTTCCTGGTTGACTCCCTGACCGGCAACGGCGGCGTCGCCGTGAATCAGCACCGAGAGCACCTTTTCCTTGCCATTTTGACCTCGCCGGTGCTGCCGTGAATAGACCGAGCCGACGACGACCGGATTGACGATTTCGAGGTGCGACGGATTGAACGACAGGGTCAGATGGCAAGGACCGCCAGGCGTCGAGACATCAGACGAATAACCCATGTGATACTTGACGTCGCCGGCGGCCAGATCCTGCGCCTTTTTGCCTTCGAATTCTTCGAAGAGCATCGCCGGCGCCTTTCCCAGGGTGTTGACCAGGACATTAAGCCGGCCACGATGCGCCATGCCGATGACGATCTCATCGACCCCGCCGGCCCCGGCCACCCGGATCAGTTCGTCGAGCGAAACGATCAGCGATTCGCCTCCTTCGAGCGAGAAACGTTTCTGTCCGACATAGCGGGTATGCAGATAGCGTTCCAGCGTTTCGGCAGCGGTCAGCCGCTCGAGCATTCGCTTGCGCTCGTCCGGCGTGTAATTCGGTTTGGAGTGAATCCGTTCCAGACGATCCTGAATCCAGCGCTTTTCGGCATGGGTGCTGATGTACATGTACTCGACGCCGATTGGTCCACAGTAGGTGGCTTTCAGGGCATCGTAGATTTGTCCGAAGGTCGCCCGCTCGGGAACGCCGCGGAACGAGCCGGCGTTGAACATGGTATGCAGGTCGGAATCGCCCAGACCGTAATACGAGGGATCCAACTGAGGAATATCGGGCCGCGGCGTCCGCTTCAAGGGATCAAGGTTGGCCCAACGATCGCCGAGAAAGCGGTAGGCGGTAATCATCTGTAGCAAGCGAACCTGCTTTTTCTCGTCGACCGGCGCGACGGCGGCCGCGCGGTAGCCCCCTTTCTTCGCTTGATCGGCGAAGGCGTTGATCACCGGCAAATGCGGAACGTCGCGCGCCACATGGCCCGGCAATTGCGCCAGCTTGTCGAAATACTCGCGCCATTGTTCGGAGACCGAACCCGGGTTGTCGAGATAGTTTTCGTACAATTCCTCGACAAAAGGTGCGTTACCACCAAAGAGGAGAGAGTTACCAAATAGCTGATTCATCATGGCAGTTACCTGTCTTCACCGTGCGGGTCCGAATTGAAAATACCTGTGGTGGAAAGACCACAGCATGAAAAAAGGGCGGCTACTGCCTGCCGCCCCTTTCGAATCCGTCGGCTTAACGCTGGCCGACGGGAATCACGTCACGCCTGGCAGGACCAACGTAAAGCTGTCGCGGACGACCGATCTTGTATTCCGGATCGTTGATCATCTCCTCCCATTGAGTCATCCAGCCAACGGTGCGTGCCAAGGCGAAAATGCAAGTGAACATCGAGGTCGGGATGCCCAGGGCCTTTTGCACGATACCCGAATAGAAGTCGACGTTCGGGTAGAGTTTCTTCTCGATGAAGTATTCGTCTTCGAGCGCGATACGTTCGAGTTCCATCGCCAGTTTGAACAGCCGGTCGTTTTCCAGACCGAGTTCCGCCAGGACATCGCTGCACACGGCACGCATCAATTTGGCGCGTGGGTCGAAATTCTTGTACACCCGATGGCCGAAGCCCATCAGCTTGAAATCGTCGTTCTTGTCCTTGGCGCGATTGATATAAGTGCCGACACGCGAGACATCGTGGATTTCTTCAAGCATCTGCAGACAGGCTTCATTGGCGCCGCCATGCGCCGGTCCCCACAGACAGGCGATGCCCGCTGAAATGCAAGCGTAGGGATTGGCACCGGATGAACCCGACAGGCGAACGGTCGACGTCGACGCGTTCTGCTCGTGATCGGCATGCAGCGTAAAGATGGTGTCCAGCGCATGCACCAGCACCGGGTTGGGCTTGTACTGTTCGCAAGGGGTGCCGAACATCATGTGCATGAAGTTCGCAGTGTAATCAAGATCGTTGCGCGGGTACATGAACGGTTCGCCGCGGTGATATTTGTAGGCCATGGCGACAATCGTCGGCAACTTGGCGACGATGCGGTTGAAGCTGATGTTCTGATGCTCGAGGTCGGAAAAGTCCTCGGCTTCGTGATAGAACGCGGACAGTGCGCCGACGACGCCAACCAGCACGGCCATCGGGTGCGCATCACGACGAAAACCCTGGAAGAATTTCACCAGCTGTTCGTGCACCATCGTGTGCTGCTTGATGTTTTTCTCGAAACTGGTTTTCTGTTCGGGGGTTGGCAATTCCCCGTGCCAAAGCAGATACGCCACTTCCAGGAAGTTGCATTGCTCGGCAAGTTGTTCGATTGGATAACCGCGATAAAGCAATTCGCCTTTGTCGCCATCAATGAACGTCACCTTGGATCTGCAACTCGCCGTCGACAAGTAACCCGAGTCGTAAGTAAATAACCCGGTCTTGCCGCCCAGCGTGCGAATATCGATGCATTCGTTCCCATGTGTGGGCGTCATGATCGGAAATTCGACGGGTGCCTGGCCCTCGATGGTCAGAATTGCTTTGCGTTCGGTCGTCATTGGTTAATCCCCGTTCAGTTGTTGAGGTCACAGCTATGAACAGGAAGCGGCCAGACTATGGCAACTTCCTTACTTGACTCTTACGTTGCGCAACAGCGCAACGACTTCGGCTTCAATGGGGTCTGTACACTGTTGGCTGCCATTGATCAGCGGCCACAGCTCCAGATCCTCCCTATCCGCCAAAGCGACAAACGCATTCGCCTGCGCCGGATCAAGCGTAGGGTAGATCGTTTCGAGAAACTCCCCCAGCAACAGGTCCATTTCCAGCATTGCGCGGCGGGTGCAGCGCCAGCGCAGGCGATTGAGTTTTTCTCGATCCTCCATCAGATCGCGCGTCGAACCATCATTTCCTTGATCTTGCCGATTGCCCGAGTTGGATTCAATCCTTTTGGACAAACGTCGACGCAATTCATGATGGTATGGCAACGGAACAAACGATACGGGTCTTCGAGATCGTCCAGGCGCTCGTTGGTCGCCTGATCGCGGGTGTCGGCAATGAAGCGATAGGCGTTTAGCAGGCCGGCAGGGCCGACGAATTTGTCGGGGTTCCACCAGAACGACGGGCAGGACGTCGAACAGCAGGCGCAAAGAATGCATTCGTACAAGCCGTTGAGTTCTTCGCGGTCCTCTGGCGACTGGAGCCGCTCGCGGTCCGGACGCGGACCGTCGTTGATCAGGTAGGGCTTGATCGAGTGGTATTGCTTGAAAAACTGGGTCATGTCGACGATCAGATCGCGAATCACCGGTAAACCCGGCAGCGGCCGCAAGACCACTGGCTGCTTGAGGTCCTTGATTTCGGTGAGGCAAGCGAGTCCGTTCTTGCCGTTGATGTTCATCGCATCCGATCCGCAAATACCTTCACGGCACGAACGACGGTACGACAAGGAATCGTCCTTGGCTTTCAGACGCGTCAGGATGTCGAGCAACTTTCGGTCGACGTCGAAATTGACCTCGACGGAAATGTCCTGCATGTACGGCGCATTATCCTTGTCGGGATCGTAGCGGTAAATCTTGAACTGCATGGTACTGGTGGCCATAATCATAGACTCCTTGACGCTCGATCAATACGAGCGCGTCTTCAGCGCGATGGTTTCAACGGACAGCGGCTTCATGATCACCGGCTTGTAACTCAACCGATTGCCGTCGCGATGCCATAGCGTATGCTTGTGCCAGTTGACGTCGTCGCGACCGTTCGGATTGGCGGGGGTATCCGGAGCGTCGTCGCGGACGTGGGCGCCGCGCGATTCCTTGCGCGCCTCGGCGGAGACCATCGTCGCCTTGGCCACTTCGATCAGATTGTCGAGTTCCAGCGCTTCGACCCGCGCGGTGTTCCATACTTTCGACTTGTCCTTGATCTGTGTCACCGCGACGGCCTTCTCGATATCGAGAATCTTGGCCACCCCTTCGACAAGCATATCCTTGAAGCGGAAAACGCCGCAATGCTTCTGCATCGTGCGTTGTAATTCGAGTCGCGTTTCGCTGACGTCGCTACCTCCGGTCTGATGGTCGAGTCGATTGAGACGTGCCAAGGTCCGATCGGCGAAATCATCCGGCAAGGGCTGCAAACCGATCTTGCCAGCACGGATGTCGGCGATCACCGTGTCGCCCGACGACTTGCCGAAAACCAGCAGATCGAGCAACGAGTTGGTACCCAGCCGATTGGCGCCATGCACCGATGCGCAGGCCACTTCGCCAGCGGCATAAAAGCCCGGTACCGGCGAGTGGTCGTCACCAACCACCTGTCCCTTGTAGTTGGTTGGCACACCGCCCATCTGGTAATGGCAGGTCGGCACCACCGGAATCGGCGCCTTGATCGGATCGATCCCGGCAAATTGAATCGAAATTTCGCGGATGCCGGGCAGCCGCTTCATGATCGTCGCTGGATCGAGATGGGTAATGTCGAGCAGCACGAAATCCTTGTTTGGTCCGCAACCGCGGCCTTCGTTGATTTCAGTGACCATCGCCCGCGAAACGACGTCCCGCGAGGCAAGATCCTTGGCATTCGGCGCGTAGCGCTCCATGAAGCGCTCGTTGGTTGAGTTGCGCAGAATGCCTCCTTCGCCGCGTACGCCTTCGGTGATCAATACGCCGGCACCAGCGACGCCGGTCGGATGGAATTGCCAGAACTCCATGTCTTCCAGAGCAATGCCGGCCCGCGCCGCCATGCCGAGACCGTCACCGGTATTGATGAAGGCGTTGGTTGACGAGTAGAAGATGCGCCCGGCACCACCACAGGCAAAGACGGTGGCTTTGGCATGGAAGGCGACGACGTCGCCAGTTTCCATTTCCAGGGCGATCACCCCCAGCACCTGGCCGGTTTGGTCACGAATCAAGTCCAGCGCCATCCATTCGACAAAAAATTGCGTATTGGCCCGCACGTTGCGCTGATACAAGGCGTGCAACATCGCATGGCCGGTCCGGTCGGCCGCCGCGCAGGCCCGGCGAACTGGCTTTTCGCCAAAATTAGACATGTGCCCGCCGAAGGGGCGCTGATAAATTTTGCCTTCGTCGGTACGGTCGAAAGGCATGCCGAAATGCTCGAGTTCGACGACCACTTCAGGGGCCATGCGACACATGTATTCGATCGCATCCTGGTCGCCAAGCCAGTCGGAACCCTTGACAGTGTCGTACATGTGCCAATGCCAATGATCTTCCTCGGAGTTGCCGAGTGAAGCGGAAACCCCACCCTGCGCGGCGACGGTATGCGAGCGGGTCGGAAAGACCTTGGACAGGACGGCCGTTTTGAGTCCTGCTTCGGAAAGTTGAATCGCAGCGCGCAGACCCGAACCGCCAGCGCCTACGATCACGGCGTCGAATTTACGTACTGGAATGGTTTGCGTAGTCACTTACATTCTCCACAAAATCTGGGTTGCCCAACCGGCGTAGCCGACGAGCACCGCCACCGTTGCAATCATCAATAGAAGACGCAGACCGCCGGACTTGATGTAATCCATCCAAATATCGCGCACCCCAATCCAGGCATGGTAAAAAAGGCTGAGCAAAAAAAGGAAAGTAGCGAACTTCATGAAGCCGTGCGCGAAAATGCTGCGCCACGCTTCGAATGAATCCGGTCTGACGATGGCCAGGACAACCAGGAAAAGCACCGTGTAAACAGCCATCAAGACGGCCGTCGCCCGCTGGATGATCCAGTCCTTGAGGCCGTAATGAGCCCCGACGAGAATACGATTTACCATAGTAGTTTCGCTCCGAGAATCAGTGTCAATGCAATGCTGACGGCAAAAACGACCTTGCTCGACAGCCGGGCCGACTCGAGGTCGATACCTTTGTGCAGGTCCAGCAGCAAATAGCGGATGCCCGCGCAGAAGTGATGCATATAGAACCAGATCAGGCCCAGGGCGACGATCTTGAGCAACGGATGGGCGAGCACGCCTTTGACGACAGCGAAGGTTTCCGGTGACTGGAGACTGCCTTGCAACAGCCATAGCAGGAAAGGCAGCAGCAGAAACAACGAAAACCCACTGATACGGTGGAGAATCGACAGGATACCCGGCAGGGGTAGCCTGATGGTCGGCAAATCCAAATTCTTTGGACGCTTCTTCTTGATTGCCATGTCAGCCATGAATGTCATCCCTCATATTTAGTTACGCGGCCGAATCCGTGCCGCTCGACCCCTGCAATATCGCGCCCGATTATACTGCAATGCAGCGTAACTTACGAATCCCGGGCCAGAACCGAACGCCTTGCCGATAGCTACCCCAACTGGTTGTGGTAATGGTAGTTGCGGGTCGAATAGAATCCCCGGCGCCATTCGACCGGCTTGTTTCCATATGTAAAAGTGACCCGTTCGACCAACAGCAGCGGACTGCCTTCCGGCACCTGCAGCAACTCGGCACTGACCCGGTCGGCGGAGACGGCGCGCAAGCGCTCATCGGCACGGATCATCCGCACCCCATAGCGGCTTTCGAACAGGCTGTACAAGGATTCTCCCGAGCGCAGAACCTCCAACGATAAATCGGGAAACAGTTCGCTCGGAAGATAAATCTCGTCGAAAACCACCGCCTCGTCACCCCACTTCAGCAAGCGGCGGACGATGGTGATCGGCGCACCGGTTTCAATGGCCAGCGTGCGTGCCACATCGGCGCCGGCCTTCGCTCGCCAACATTCGAGTGGAACACTTTGGGAAACCTGCACCCCGCCTTCGTTGGGGACCAGTCGGAGAAAGCGGAAAAATGACCCAGGGTCTTTGTGCGTTGCAACAAAAGTTCCTTTGCCCTGTTGGCGGACCAGTAGATTTTCCGCCGCCATTTCGTCGATCGCCTTGCGTACCGTGCCTTGACTGACGCCGAAACGGGCGGCGAGTTCGGATTCGCTGGGGATCGAGTCGCCCGGCCCCCAGACGCCTGATTCCAA
>JAEUOJ010000158.1 GCA_016789495.1 Accumulibacter sp.
TCGGCGTTACCGGCTGATCGGACCGCCTTCAGCAAAAGCCGAGCCGTGCGGCGAGCAAACCGCCGCTTTCGTTGTCCGCGACAATATCCGCCACCGGCACGACATCGAGAACGCCTACCTGCAGGCGATCGCCGCCGCGCAGGAAAGCGTGCTGCTGGCCAATGCCTATTTTCTTCCCGGCCGCCGTTTCCGTCGCGCCTTGCGCGACGCCCGAGCGCGAGGGGTCAACGTCACCATCTTGCTGCAGGGACGCATCGAGTACCGGTTGCTGCATTACGCGACACAAGCGCTTTATGCCAAGATGCTGCGCGAGGGTATCCGTATCTTCGAATATCACAACAGCTTCCTGCACGCCAAAGTAGCGGTGATCGACGAGCACTGGGCGACCGTCGGATCATCGAATATCGATCCGTTCAGCCTGCTGCTGGCGCGTGAAGCCAACGTTTTCGTACTCGACGCCGGTTTTGCCGGCGAGCTGCGCCGCAGTCTTTACCGGGCGATGGACACCGGCGCGCGTGAATTGGCCCCCGACGTCTGGCGGCGCCTGCCGTGGCCGTCACGGCTACTGCGCTGGGCCAGCTACAACCTGTTGCGCGCCCTGGTCGGCATTGCCGGCTACGGCGGCAAAGGACAGCCCTGAATGATGGTCCGGACCGCCGGCACCCTGCTGAGCGACCACTGCCGGATGCTCCACGACCAGAACTCGCCAACCGACCCGGCGGCGATCTCGGCGGGAACGACGTGGCCGAGGAAAGTCAGCGCCGCCGCCAGCAAACCGCTACCGGCCGCTGGATCGACTGCCGGAGCACGGGTCTGTTTCGACAATTTCTCGCCGGCGGCATTGGTCACCACCGGCAAATGGGCGTAGTTTGGCGTCGGCACCCCCAGGCAGCGTTGCAACCAGATCTGGCGCGGCGTCGAATCGAACAGATCGGCCCCACGCACCACGGCGTTGATTCCCTGCTCGGCGTCATCGACGACCACCGCCAATTGATAAGCGAAGGTGCCATCAGCGCGTAGCAGGACAAAGTCGCCAACGTCATGGGCCAGCGTTTGCCGCAATGGACCTTGTAGGCGATCGCTGGCGACGATCTCGATGGCCGGCACGCGCAGGCGCCAGGCGCGCGCCGACCGACCGACCGGCAAGCCGGATCGACAAGTCCCGGGGTAGATCAGGCCGCCATCGACCGACGGCAGCGACGCGTGAGCAGCGATTTCGCTGCGCGAGCAGACGCACGGATAGACCACGCCGGCCGCCTGCAGCACGGCCAGCGCCTGACGATAACCGGCCAGCCGACGGCTTTGCACGACCACTTCCTCGTCCCAGGCAAAGCCAAACGCCTCAAGAGTGCGCAAGATGGCATCGGCCGCACCTGGCTGAGTGCGCGGTTGATCGAGGTCTTCGATGCGCAGCAGCCAGACACCGTCGTTCGCCCGTGCGTCGAGATAACTGCCGACGGCGGTGACCAGTGAACCGAAATGCAACGGACCGCTCGGCGAGGGGGCGAACCGACCGCGGTAGGCGGCGGCACCCGCGTCAACCACCGCGCTCATTTACCGCTTGCCGTCGTCCGGAGCCTTTCGGCGAGCAACGGTCGGGTCAAGGCCGACAAGGCCAGCCGCTGCCGTCCAGCGCGATCGAAGTTGTCGGGTTGCAGCCAACGGACGAACGCCGACTGTAACGACGGCCATTCGCCATCGATCACCGCGTACCAGGCGGTGTCGCGATTGCGCCCCTTGACCACCGTCGCCTGTCGAAAAATGCCTTCGAACGACAGACCAAAGCGTTCAGCGGCGGCGCGCGACGGCGCGTTCAGCGCATCGCATTTCCATTCGACACGCCGGTAGCCGAGATCGAACGCGTGTTTCAGCAGCAGGTAGATCGCTTCACTGGCAGCGATGCGGCGTTGCAGGCCCGGCGAGAAGTGAAGATGACCGATTTCCAGACAGCCGCCCGCTGGCGCGATCCGCAAATACGCCGCCAACCCGAGGGCCTCGCCTGCCTCTTGTGGCACGACGGCGTAGAACAGCGGGTCGTTACCCAAGCACTGGTTGTGCAGCCACTGCCGGTAGTCGCTCTCACTGGCGAACGGCCCATACGACAGATACGTCCAATGACGACCGCTCGCCTCACGACAGTTCGCCGCATGCAGACTGGCGGCATGGCGGTCGAGCTGCAACGGTTCCAGGCAGGTCCACTGCCCGGATAGAACGACGCGCCTTGGCGCGGCCGGCGGACGCCACTCGGAGAGCGACTCACCAACGGGTTGGCCCAGTACATTAAGGCAGACCATTTGGAAAACGGTCAGGCAGCGGCCGGACGTGCGACCAGTGCCTCGCGGATCGGCAGATTGGCGATCGCTGCCGCACCGGCCAGCGCCATGTCGGCATACCACATCCAAGAGTAGTCTCCGAAACGGGTCAGTGCGATGCCGCCAAGGTAAGCGCCGAAAAAGCCGCCGATCTGGTGCGAAAGCAAGGTCACCCCGAACAAAGTGCCAAGGTACCGAATGCCAAACAGCTTGCCGACCAGCGCGGCGGTTGGCGGTACGGTAGCCAGCCAGGTAAAACCAAGGCCGGCGGCAAAAATGTAGAAGGTCAATTCGGTCTTGGGCGAGAGCAGGTACAGCCCGATCATCAGAGCCCGCGAGCCGTACATCGAGAACAGAACATATTTGCTGCGATAGCGGGCGACGCAGGCGCCGGCGTAGAGACTGCCGACAATGTTCGACAGACCGATGATCGCCAGCGCCCAACTGGCCACCGTCGTCGGCAGGCCGCAAAGGCTGACTTCGCCCGGCAGGTGGGTAACCAGGAAAGCGATGTGAAAACCACAGGTGAAAAAACCGATATTCAGCAATTGATAATTCGGGTCGGCCAACGCCTGCCGCAGGCTTTGCCACAAGCCGCCTTGGTCCGCCGATTGCGCAGCGGCCGCCGCCGGACCGGACAGCATCCGGACCAGCGGCAAGGCGGCGAGGCTGATCACGGCTAGAGCCCACATTGCGCCCATCCAGCCGATCAGCACGATCAACGTTTGCAGGACTGGAGCGAAAACAAACTGACCGAACGAACCGCCGGCGTTGATCACTCCCGATGCCGCGGCACGCGCATCGAGCGGCAGGCGCTGGCTACTGGCACCGATCAACACCGAAAAACTGCCGGCGCCGGAACCGATCGCCGAAAGCAGGCCAATCGAGACGATCAGACCCCAGGTGCTGCTCATCAGCGGCGTCAGCGCACTGCCCGCGGCGAGCAGCAGCAAACCGGCGTAAAGCACCCGGCTCGCGCCATAGCGATCGGCAACCGCACCAGCAACCGGCTGGATGGCGCCCCAACTGAATTGCCCAACGGCCATCGCCAGACTGATGGCCGCGACACCCAGCCCGGTGCTGGTATTCAGCGGCGATAAAAACAGTCCGAGCGATTGCCGGGCGCCCATGGTCACCATCAGGATTCCCGCCGCGGCCAGGGTGATCGCCCAGACGGTGGGTTGATTGAGCGTCCGAAACATGGACATCAGGGTCTCCTCGTCCGGTATCGACAAGGAGCGCATTGTAGAACGTAGAATGCGCGCCGCGCGCGGGCGATCTTTTCCCGCCATCACGAGCAAGGCGGTTTCCTGCGGTCATTCTCTCGGCAAATCGGTGGCCACGGCTTTCAACCCGTGCCAGACAGCTCGTGTTTGTTGTACTCTGTACGCCTTTTCGCCGAGGCGATGGTGGCGGAAGGTTGGTGGACGCTTCGGACGCCAGAAGAGCGTTGAAAGTCTGTCCCGGCAGGTGCCATCGAATATAGAAAATTAAATCAATTTGTGGAGGTTCTATGCGATTCCTAGCCAAACTGCTCAGCGCTGTCGTTCCGTTTTCACTGTTGCTTGCCGGTACGGCCGAAGCGCGCGACTGGCAGGCGATCAAAGCCGCCGGAACAATCGTCGCCGCCACCGAAGGCGGTTTCCAACCGTTCAATTATTACGAAGGCAAGCAATTGACCGGTTTTGAAGTCGATCTCGCCGAAGCGCTGGCCAAGAAGCTGGGCCTCAAGCTGGAATGGAAAGTGGTGCCGTTCGACGCGCAACTGGCGGCTCTACAGCAGGACCGTTTCGATTTCGCCATCGCCTCGCACGGCTACACCGAAGAGCGGGCCAAAGCCGTCGATTTCGCCAATCCACACTACTGCACCGGCGGACAGATCGCGGCTCGCAAGGACGGTCCGCTGACCGTTGCCGCACTGAACGGCAAGAGCGTCGGCGTGCAATTGGCCACCAGCTACGCCGATGCCGCCAAGAAAATCGCCGGGATCAAGGAAATCAAGACCTACAAAGGCGATCCAGAAGTGTTTTCCGCGTTGCGAACCAAAAAGGTCGACGCCTGGATTTCCGACAAGTTCACCGTCAAGGCGACCCTCGACAAGAATCCGAACTCCGGCATCGTCGCCGGAGAAATGGTCTTCGTCGAACGGGTGTCGATGATTCTTCGCAAGAACAACAAGGATCTCGCCGACAAGCTAAATCAGGCTCTGGCCGAGCTGATGAAGGACGGTACCTATCAAACCTTGTCGCAGAAATATTTCAAAGCCGACATCTCCTGCCGTCCCTGACTCTGACACTGGCGCGGAAAAATGAACTGGACGCGGCACAACCCCGGCTGGACGATGTTCGCGGCAATGATCGGTCTGCTCGTCTTTCTGTGGGGCTTGGCGGTGCCGTTGTCGTCGGCGCCCGCGCCGATCGGCCCCGCCGCCGGCCAGTTCGTCGAAGGCGCCCGGATCACCGTCTGGCTGACGCTGATCGCCGGTTCGGCAGGGGTTGTCATCGGCATCATCGCCGGGCTCGGCAAACTTTCCCGCTTCCGGCCCTTGCGCTGGCTTTGCGACATGTACGTCTGGCTGATCCGCGGCACGCCGCTGTTGCTGCAGATCCTTTTCGTCTGGCTGGTCGCGCCAACGATACTGCCGGAAGGATTTGATCTCTCCGACTTCGCCTGCGCGGCGATTGCCCTGTCCTTGAACGTTGGCGCCTATAACACCGAATGCGTTCGCGCCGGCATCCTGGCGGTGCCGTACGGCCAGATCGAGGCGGCACACGCCTTAGGGCTGACGACCTTGCAAACCTTCATCGACGTCATCCTGCCGCAAAGCATGCGTGTCGCCTTGCCGGCACTGGCCAACAACCTGGCCTCGCTGGTCAAGGACTCGTCGCTGGCCTACGCCATCAGTGTCGTCGAACTGACGATGGTCGGGTACCGAGTACAGGCCGAAAGCTACCAACCGGTACCGGTGTTCATCACCGTCGCGGCGATCTACCTGATCCTGACCACGGCCTTTACCACACTGACCGCGGCGCTCGAGGCACAACTCGCCGTCGGCCAGCGGCGCTAGCTAGGCATATCGGGATGAAAGACGACAATCCGGCGCGGCCGATCATCCAGGCGCGGCAGGTCAACAAGCGCTTCGGCGCCTTCCAGGCGCTGAAGAACGTCAGCGCGACCTTTTATGAAGGGCAAGTGACGGCGATCGTCGGTCCTTCCGGCTCCGGCAAATCGACTTTCCTGCGCACGCTGAATCGACTCGAAGCGCACGACAGCGGCGAGATCGTCATCGACGGCATCGAACTGAACAGCAATCTGAAGAATCTCGACGCCATCCGCCGCGAAGTCGGCATGGTCTTTCAGAGTTTCAACCTTTTTTCGCATTTGAGCATTCTGCGCAACATAACGCTGGCGCCGATGCGCGTACGCAAAATGGATCGCGCCGACGCCGAAGTCAAGGCACGGCAATTACTCGAACGAGTAGGCTTGCAAAGTCAGGCCGACAAATACCCACTACAACTTTCCGGCGGACAGCAGCAACGGGTGGCGATAGCCCGCGCGTTGGCGATGGACCCGAAGATTTTGCTGTTCGACGAGCCGACTTCGGCGCTGGACCCGGAAATGGTCAATGAAGTGCTCTCGGTGATGCGCGAACTGGCTTACAGCGGCATTACCATGCTCGTCGTCACTCACGAAATGGGCTTTGCCCGCGAAGTAGCCGACCGAATCATCTTCTTTGATCACGGCGTCATTCTCGAGGACACCACACCGGACGTCTTTTTTTCCAATCCCGCTCACGAGCGCGCCCAAGTCTTCTTGTCGCAGGTCCGTCACGGTTTTTGACGGCGGGTCCGTCACTTGACAACGGTTCCCGCCGACGAGACGCCTAGGCTGGCAACGGCCGGCGCACTCCCTGCCGATGGTCGTCCCACATCCGCCGATATAGCGATTCCAACGCGCTGACGAACGCCGGCATGTCGAACAGTGAACTCGTGCGGCGTCCGTCAGTCAGCTTGGCGCGCAATTCGCGCAGACGTTGCGGATTCTTGGCCAGTTCGACGGCGATTTGCTGGTATTCGGCTGGCGAACCGGCGATCAATTCATCGATTCCCGCGGCCCGCAACAGGCTGGCACCGACTCGTCCGGCGAAGGTTTCTCCGAGCAACGCGACCATCGGTACGCCAGCCCAAAGAATCTCCAACCCCGTCGAGTGCGAGTTATAAGGGAAAGGGTCCAGCGCCAGATCCGCCAGTTGCAGACGCGACAAATGATGTCCGCGCTCGGCAACACGCTCGGCGAACAGCAGGCGCTCCGGCGCGATGCCGCGCTTGGCCATCTCCATGCGCAGGCGGTCGGCGGCCGACCCCCCGGGCTGGCCCAACCACAACACACTCTCTTCAGCCTCGCGGAGGATGGCACTCCACAGATCGAATACCGCCGGGTTGTACTTATAGGTGTTGTTGAACGAGCAATAAACAAAGCTTTGCTCAGGCAAGCCCAGTTCACTGCGCGTTGGCGGCGGCGGCAAGCAAGCGGAGGTATCGAACGGCAGGTAGCAGCCCGGCAACTGAGCAAGGGTCTCGGAATAGCAGGATTGATTCGCGACTGGAGTCACCATCGGGTCGCCGATGAGATAGTCGGCCAGTTTCGGGTGTCCGAAGGTCCCGGCATAACCGAGCCAGTTAACCTGCAGCGGCGCACAACGTAGAGCCAAGGCTTCCGGTCGGCCGAAGCCCGTCCAGCCGTTCAAGTCGACCAGGATATCAATCCGGTCCGCCCGAATGCGCGCCACCGTCTCATCGATGCTGCACGAAAACAGGTCGGCGAAATGATCGAAAGCGGCGATCAGCCGCTGGCGAAGAGCACTGCCATCGTCGGTGCCGACCGAATAGCCGAACACTTCGACCGTGCGGCGATCATGCAACGCCAGCAACTCGGCAATGATCCAGCCGACCGGATGCATTTTGAAGTCGGTCGACAGATAGCCAATGCGCAAGCGGGGTGTATTTTTCTCGTCGTAGACAAAATTCGGTTCGGCCCGGGCCACAGGAATCAACCTGCGCGCAAAGTTCGCCGCCACTCCAAATAGTTCGTCGGCGGAGATCCCCGGAAAAGCCAGCAGCGGGAAAGGACTCTCGGTCAGTTCGCTCAGATCCGGACTCAACACCCTGAACATCCGCAAGTGCTCGGGGAATTCATCCCATTGACAGCGCTTGAGGCTGGCAAACATTAATTGGATCAACGCCGGAGCATGCTGATTATCGGCTTTCCACAACTCGTTGAAACACACCCACGCCTCGTCGTCGCGGTTCAGCTTGAGCAGGGCGCTGGCCAGTTGTTCAACCGCCTCGGGGTAATCGCCGGGGTGTAGCTCGATGGCCTTGACCAAATAGGGCAGCGCCGCCTCGAGACGGGCCATTCTGACCAGCGCGACCCCGCTGTTTTTCAGCACCTCGGGATCACCCGGGGCAAGCGCCAGGGAGCGGTCAAAACTATCCAGCGACTCCTGCCAGCGCATCAGCGCGGAGAACACGATGCCGAGATTGTTGTGCAATTCCGGGTCACCCGGATGCCGCGCGATCGCCTGTTTGAGCACCGGCAAGGCCTCGTCATAGCGTTCCTGCCCGATCAGTGCGAAACCCAGCGCTTTCATCGCCAGCGCATGGACAGGCCGCGTAGCCAGAATACGACGCGCCGCCGTCTCGACGTCGACATGGCGGCCGGCTTGGACCAGTTTCATCAGGCCGGCGGTGTCCCGATCCAATGGAGAATGGGATTTTTTGCCGCTGCGAGAAGGGTGATGCGCCATGGAGGAGTCCTGTTGGTCGAAGGAAGAGCGTAACCGGCGAGGTTCAGTGGAATATTTTTATTGGGCTTACGGCGACCCGGACGTCGGCGTAGTCGGCTCGGTTTGTCCGACGGCACGGATGAAGGCGACTTCCAGCGACAGGCTGGGGCGAATCTCGAGCAGCACATGCCCAGCGGCGCGCAACTGTTCGAGATGAGGCCACAACGCCGACCGTGACACTTCGCCGACCCATCGGCCAGCGAAGTCCTCGCGCATTCCGGCGACGGCAACCGGACCGAAAGTGCGCACCAGCACCTGCTCCTGATCGCCGGTCAGATCGGCCGGCGAGCGGACAGCGCGCAACACGCCCTCGTGAATCAGGCCAAAACGGTCGGCCAGTCGCTCGACATCGTGCAAAACATGCGAGGTGAGGAACAGTGTGCCGCCAGCGCGTTTGTACTCCGACAAAATCTCGACCACATCGCGCCGGCCGAGCGGGTCCAGCCCCGACAGCGGTTCATCGAGAATCAGCAGCCGGGGCTCGATCGACAGCGCCTGAGCCAGCGCCACCCGCTGGGTCATCCCTTTCGAAAACGAACGCAAGGGTTTGCCGGCAACGGCGCCTAGCCCCAGGCGTTCGAGCCAGTGTCGGCAATGCGCATCCACCGAAGGCACCCGTAACCGATGCAGCCGCAGACTCATATGGAGAATTTCCAGCGGCGTCAGATAATCGTACAGGTACGGATTTTCCGGTACGTACCCTAATCGCAGGCGCGCCGCCGGATCACCGACCGGGGTACCGAAAAGCGTGGCCTGGCCTTGCGTCGCCTGGATCAGACCCATCAGAATCTTGATGGTCGTCGTTTTGCCAGCGCCATTGGCGCCAATGAAACCGAACGCTTCGCCCGGTTCGACGTTCAAGGTCACGCCGCGCAAGGCCATCACCGGCTGTGCGCGCCAGGCTTTGCGGTAGGACTTTCGCAGATCGTCGATGGAAATCGCGGGGACGGTCATGGTCTATTTCGAAGTGGGAGCCTGAGTGTTGAGTATCGGCCAGCCTGAGGCATCGAGGCCGAAGCCATAGCCGAAGGGGTCGGCCGGGATCGCCGCGATCAAGCCGTTGTCGACCAGTTCCTGAAGGCGGCCGGGGCGACGGCCGTGACGTTCGGTAAATCGCGCCGCCGCTTCTTGCAGCGCCACCAGATCCTGCAATCTTTGCGCGCGCCCCTCCAGATAACGACGGAAACCGCCCGGCGGCGTATTGGCGGCCATCGCCCGCACCATTCCGGCGGCACTGGCGGTGTTATAGCCTTTTTCGATCCAGGCGGCGGCCAGGCTTTGCAGCGCCCATTGGTCCTGCGGGCTGGTCGCGCGTGGCACCGCCTCGAGCAGATACCGGGCGCCCGTCACCGGGTCCTTGCGGAAATGGTAATGGATGAACGCGTAATGAAACAGCGGATACCAGTCGAAAACACGCGCCGCCGACGCTTTGGCCAGCACATATTGCGCGGCATCGACTTGACCGTTCCAGGGCAGGATCGCCGCGCCGATGTAAAAATTATCTTCGTGTACCGGGTTGAACCAGGCGATATCGCGTTGCAAGCGTCCCTGGACCGCGTAGTCTTCGGCCTTCATCCGGCCGGTGTCGGCGACCAGCACCCGAAAACCGGCCAGATTCGCCGCCAGATGCCGGTCGCCACCGGCGAGCAGGACCTGCGCGAAACGCGGCAGCGAAATGAGCAGTTCGGGGCTGGCCAAGGCCACCGTCCGACCAGTCAGCCGCTGCTGGGCCAGGATATAAACCGCCAAGCACAGCAGCAGCGGCAAAGCCGTGCTCAGCCAGCGCCCAACCCGCATCAGGCAAACTCGCGCCGGGCGAACAGACGGCTGGCCAGCCACAACAGCAGACCGCCATAAGCGACGGCCATGACCACCGACCAGCCGAGCGCTTCGAGATCCGGCGGAAGGCGGTACATCGGCCAGTCGCGCCAGTCGAGACGCGACAGATCGGGCAGCAGCCATTTGATTACCGCGATCGCCGGGTTGTAACGAAGCACCTCCTCGTCGCCATCGGCGCCGCGCGCCAGGTAATCGACTGTCGCCCCAAGGGCTTTGCCGGCCACGGCGAATGCGACACCCAGCGCCAATGGCAGCGCCGAGACGGTTGACAAAGCGGCGATGCACAGCGCGAACGCGCCAACTACCGCCGCGTCGAGGAAGAAACCGAGCACCGTCGCCCAGAACGGCAGGCCCAGTGACACCGGAAATTCCTGGCTGTACGCCCCGCCAGCGAGCGCGACCACCACCAACAGCAACAGACCGAGGACGATCGTCGCCAACCCCGAAAGAATCAGCATCGCGACAAATCGTCCGGCAAGGAAAGCGCCTCGCGTCACCGGGTAGGCCAACGAGAACAGGACCACCCGACGGTCGATCTCACGGGCAACCAATTCCTGGACCCAGAACAGGTTGAGCAGGACCAGGCAAAAGCGGATTCCCGAAAAGCCGACATCGAGCGCCACCGTTTGCGGTTGCCGCGGCGAGAAAAAGCCTGACAGATAAGCCAGCCCGATGGTCAGCACACCGAGAACGAAGACAGCCTGGAAACTCCTACCCCTCAGCCCGGAACGCAATCCGGAACGCATGAACTCGAACATGCCTGCCTATAAAACGAAAAAGGCGCACCTCATGGTGCGCCTGTCGAAAAACCAGAGTTATGACGATGGTGCAGAGGCATCAGTGGAAGTGCATGGATCGGAAGCACAGGCTGCACCCGTTAGCGAACCACCATTCGACGAACCGGTAAATTTCGACTTTCCTTTGGCCGAAGCGCCAGCAACCGTATAAAGAGTCGTGGATACGTCATTGCCCTGCAAGTGAACATTGGCCGAACATTTCGGCGTAAAGGCGACTTTCACGAACATGGTAGATCCCGAAGCGGCGGTTACCGTCGACGCACCAGCCGCCCCGCCAACGCAAAACGTATCGGCGGCTACAGCAGAAGTCAGGGGAGCAAGTGCCGCGGTAGCAACGACGGCACAGAGAACAATATTTTTCATGGGATACCTCCAGGCGGGAAAGGGATTACTGGGACACCGAATTAGCGATGGCGGTAGTCAGCAGGTTCTTGGCATCAGATTGCGCCGACTTGTCCTCGCCCTTCTTGGTGTAATCCGAGAACTGCGGGATGGCGATGGCGGCCAGAATGCCGATGATCGCCACGACGATCATCAATTCGATCAGGGTGAACCCTTTCTGTAGCTTTTTCATGACTTGGAACTCCTTCCAGTAAGCACAACGGACAGCCCGTTTGCCTGGAGTGCAATCAAGATCCATGCCAGGGCCAAAATGGCCGGAGATAACGCCCTTAGGCGCCGTTTACAGCGACAATTCATTGACCAGTCGGCCGATATTGGTCAACTGACTGACGATTATCGTCAGTTTGGCCATCCATACAGCCGGCGATGATTCATCGGCTTTGCACTGCTGCGCTGGCCATCAACCGCAGATTGCGCACGTCGCTGAGCGCGGCTTTGTCTTCACCGCGCTTGGTGATTTCGGTAAGCTGGGGCAGAGCGATCGTTGCCAGAATGCCGATGATCGCCACCACCAGCAGCACTTCGGCGAGGGTGAATTCCTTGGGCCGTCTGTTCATCGGCGAAGCTCCGGAATATGAGCAAGAGTTGCCGCCCGATGGGCCGCTTTCCGTGGTCCTGAAGAGAGCTGAGTGATTCCCGGCCCGATAACGCGTCAGCAAAACACCCGGTTTTCCTGGCGCAATTTATCGGTGTCTGGCCACGAAATCAGCGTAACTTCTGGCCAATCCGTCTTCAAGAAGGACTTGCGAACGAAAACCCAATTGATGCAGGCGAGTCAGATCGAGCAGTTTGCGTGGCGCGCCGTCCGGCTGGCTGTGGTCGAAATCGATTGTGCCCCAATAGCCGACGACCGCGGCAATCCGCTGCGCCAATTGCGCGATGCTGCATTCCTCACCACTGCCGATGTTGATATGGCTGTACGTCGTCGTGGTATGCGCGGCGAAATCGGCGTGCGGCAGGTCCATCAGGTGAACACAGGCGGCGGCGAGGTCGTCAACGTAAAGAAACTCGCGCAAGGCTTGGCCCGACCCCCATACGCGCACCGATGGCTGGTTGTCACGCCGTGCTTCATGGAAACGACGAATCAACGCCGGGATGACATGGCTGTTCTGCGGGTGATAATTGTCGCCAGGGCCGTAGAGATTGGTTGGCATGACGCTGCGATAATCCCTTCCGTATTGGCGATTGTGACTTTCGCACAACTTGATGCCGGCGATTTTGGCGATCGCGTACGGTTCGTTGGTAGGTTCGAGTGGTCCGCTGAGCAAAGCGCTTTCCGGAATTGGCTGTGGTGCCAGACGTGGATAAATGCAGCTCGAACCGAGAAAAAGCAGTTTGTTAACGCCATAGGTATGTGCGGCGTGGATGACGTTGGCGGCGATCAACAGATTCTCGTAGATGAATTCCGCGGGATAGGTGGAGTTGGCGTGAATGCCACCGACTTTGGCGGCGGCCAGGTAGACCTCGTCGATCGGCTGGGCGGCGAAAAATGCATTCACCGCCCGCTGGTCCGTCAAATCGAGCTCGCTGCGCGTGCGGACGATGACCTGTTTCTGCCGACTATCGGGCGGCATGCCGCGGTGGAGCGCGGCGAGGCGGCGGACAATCGCCGAACCGACCATTCCTTGGTGTCCGGCGACGAAGATGTTCGTCGGTGCCATACGCTAGATTCCTACTCGCGGTGAGCAAAGGTTTCGAAACCCGCCAGCTTGACCAGCGCGTCACGCCTGGCCAGCGCATAGTCGGCGTCAATCATTTCTTTTACCAAGTCCTGAAAAGTGCAGGTGGGCTGCCAGCCCAGCTTGTCGCGCGCCTTGCCTGCGTCACCGAGCAAAGCCTCGACTTCGGTCGGACGGTAATAACGAGGATCGATTCTGACAATGATTTCGCCGACCTTGAGCCGAGCTTTCTCGCCTTCGACCCGCGTCACCACGCCGACCTCATCGCATCCGGCGCCGCGAAACTCGAGACCGATACCCAACTCGGCGGCGGCCTGTTCGACGAACTGACGAACACTATATTGCCTGCCGGTAGCGATGACGAAATCCTCGGGTTGCGCTTGCTGCAGCATCAGCCACTGCATTTGCACATAGTCACGGGCATGACCCCAGTCGCGCAAGGCGCTCAAATTGCCCAGATAGCAACAGTCCTGCAAGCCTAGCGCGATGCGCGACAGGGCACGGGTAATTTTCCGGGTGACGAAAGTTTCGCCGCGTACGGGGCTTTCATGATTGAACAGGATCCCGTTGCAGGCATAGATGCCGTAGGCCTCGCGGTAATTGACCGTTATCCAGTAGGCATAAAGCTTGGCCACCGCATAGGGGCTGCGTGGATAAAAGCGGGTCGCTTCGCTTTGCGGACTTTCGTGCACCAAACCATAAAGCTCGGAGGTGCTCGCTTGATAGAAGCGACTCTTTTTTTCCAGACCGAGCATCCGGATTGCATCAAGCAGACGCAAGGCGCCAATCCCATTGGCATTAGCAGTGTATTCGGGCTCCTCGAAGCTTACCGCCACGTGACTTTGCGCCCCCAGATTGTAGATTTCGTCGGGCTGAATCTGCTGCATGATTCGCACCAGGCAGGTGGTATCGGTCAGGTCGCCGTGGTGAAGAATGAAACGGCGTTCGGGTTGATGCGGGTCCTGATACAGATGATCGATACGTTCGGTGTTGAATAGGGAACTACGTCGTTTGATGCCATGCACTTCATAGCCTTTGCCAAGCAGCAATTCGGCGAGATAAGCCCCGTCCTGCCCTGTAACGCCAGTAATCAGCGCTATTTTCCGCTCGTTTTGCAAAATGCTCTCCTTGGTTGAATCAGCGTGGATACCGTTTTACCGGTGCCGGGGCAAACGGCCACTTTGTTGCACCGGCGAAGCAAACGAGAAGCGATGATGCGAAATTTGCCGCACAGGACTCGATCGGCGCATTTGCTCAGAGAATGAACGTCTCGTGATTTTTCAACATCCGCGGACGGTTGTGGACGAAACCGGCATCGATTTCAGCCATCGTCAGCTCGATCTGACTGGGCTTCAAATGACTGACATAGACATCGACCCGCTTGTTCAACTTGCTCAATTCCTTGACCAGCATGCTCGGGCACAGGTGCTTGGAAAGTTCAGCCAGCTTTTGTTCGCGATTGGGGAAGGCGGTTTCGATCAGCAGGTAGCGCAAATTGGCGATCCCGTTTACCACGGGCCAGAAGCGATCGTTGATCGTGGTGTCGCCGGTGAATACCAGACTTTCGACACCCGAATCGAGCTGGTAACCAACTGCCGGGACCGTATGCTCGGCGGGCAAGACGGTAATCGTCCGTCCTGCCAGACGAACGGATTGACCAACATTTAGCGGGCAATAGACCATCAACGGGCTGTCACTCGTCGGTATGCGCGTGAAGTCCGGCCAGATCGTCCAGTTGAAGATGTGCCGGGCCATGATTTCCAGCGTATCGCCGAGGCCATAGACCACCAGCGGTTTTTGCCGCAGATCACTAACCGAATCGATCAGCAAAGGCAGGGAAGCGATATGATCGAGATGGGAATGGGTCAGGAAAACGTGATCGATCAATGCCAGCTCGGCAAGCGTCAAATCGGCGACACCGGTACCCGCGTCAATCAGCAGGTCATGGTCGACAAGCAGGGAGGTGGTCCGCAGATGGTGGCCGCCAATTCCTCCGCTACAGCCCAATACCGTTATCTTCATGCGAATTTGACCAAAATCTCGAGACGCCGCGCCAATCGACCAAAGGTGATTTACGCTGCGCCGGCAGGGAACGCCCAGAAGTTCGCGAACTTCAACCCTTGAAAAAGAATTCCATTTTCACACCGGCGATTTCGATGACATCCCGGTCGATCAGCTTGTGCGCTTCAAGTTCAATCGGATGACCATTGACTGAAGGCGAGGTTTTTCCTTCGGCGTGCGTCAGAAAATAACCTTGTGGTCGACGGGTGATTACCGCCACCTGCGTGCCAGGTTTGCCGAGCGTGGTCAATGTCTTGACGATCTGCAACTCGCGGCCGGCATTCGATCCGCTGAGCAAGCGAATCGTCGCCGCCGGAAGATTAGGCGTGGAAATTCCCGCCGGGCCGTTGATCGGGTTGCCGCCAGCGGTCACCGAAAATGGTGAAGATTCGGCATGAAAGTCGCGACCTCGATAGTCCGAACTTTCCCCGACCGTTTCGCCTCCGGCCAGATATTTCATCTTGTACTTGCCCAGCTCGATGACATCACCATCTTTTAGAAAATGCTTCCTCACCGCTTGGCCATTGACCAATGTGCCGTTGGTACTGTTCAGGTCCTCGAGGAAGGAGTCGTTGAGAATGGTGACCACGGCCGCATGCTCGCCGCTGATCGCCATGTTTTCGATCTGAATGTCGTTATGCGCCTTGCGGCCAATACTCATTCGTTCCTTGTTCAGCGGGATTTCCTTCAATACCAGACCATCCATACTGAGTATGAGTTTTGCCATCGCTTTGTCGTCCTTAACTAAAACCAGGCACAGAGTTTCGACCAGGACTTTGGAGACGCCGGAAATTTCTGTACCACCTTGACTACTACCACCGAGATATTGTCTTCACCGCCATATTCGTTGGCCAGTTCGATCAGCGTTCCCGCGGCGCCGGATAAATCTCCGGCGTGCGACAGCAGCGTCCGACGAATTTCCGATTCCTCGATCATGTCATAGAGACCGTCGGAACAGAGCAAATAAACATCATTCAGTTCGGTCTGATGTACATGCAGTTCCGGCTCGACCTGCCGGTCTACACCAACGGCGCGGGTCAGCAGATTACGATAATCGGCGCAGCGTGCCGCTTCGGCAGAAATCATCCCGCTGTCGAGTCTTTCCTGCACCAGCGAATGATCGTGAGTCAGCCGGGACAGTTTGTCGTTGCGCAAACGATAGAACCGTGAATCGCCGACATGAGCGACCAACACGTGATCGTCACAAAAAATCGCGGCCAACAGGGTGGTGCCCATCCCGAAAAAAGGGGAATCGTGGCCCGAAGCTTCG
>JAEUOJ010000160.1 GCA_016789495.1 Accumulibacter sp.
CAGAAGATGCCGAGATATTGGCATTGGCTGCTGACCTTGGAGCGGATGTTTCCATCCGCCGAGATGAATCCCTGGCGGATGACGTCACTCCGCTACTGCCGCTCGCCCGTTGGGTACTCCGCTCTTTCGACGGGCTGGGACGCTCTTTCGACGACATCTTCATTCTTTTCCCCTGCTCGCCCTTGATACGTCCCAGCGATTTGACTGCGGCTTACGCACTTTATCTGGCGCATGGTCGCAGTCGCAATCTGCTGACGGTCTGCCGGGCCCCAGCATTTGCGGAGTGGTATTTCCGACGTGCCGAGAATGGCGCGCTTACACCGATTACACCGGGCGGTTCGTTTATTCGCTCACAAGAACTCAAACCAGCCTATTTTGAAACCGGAACATTCACCATATTCTCGCGTGAATGGTTGCTTGGCGTGGACAATCTGAATGACGATACCAACTATATCGGTTTCGAATTGCCACCCTGGCGGTCGGTTGATATCGACGAGCCCGCGGATCTCGAGTATGCGAGATTGCTGATGCAGTTTGCCGGCCAGGAGAATAGTTGTTGACAACGGTTGAAGGCTTTCTGGGAACGAAGTGACCAAAAGCGGTCAGCGAACAGTTTTCCTGGCTTGGGAGGAATATCACGCCGAGATATTCAATACCGTGCCTAGCTGCCATGAAGCAGAGTTTTTCCCGGTCAACCAGAAAGCGGCAGCACCATGGCTTGCCAATGGCCGTTCCCTGACACTCCCCCCCTTTTGGCAACTCTATCAACAGTCAGATCTGGTTGCTGCCGATTGTGATGCCGACCGATATATTGCCCGATGGCGAGATGATCTGCTGCTTGAGGCCAATGCCGCCCGTGCTTGGCTATGGTCGAGAGAAGCTTCATACCTAAGACGGCTGCTGGCTGCCTTTGAAAAATTTGTCGATTTTTCGCCACGTTACCTTGTTCCACGCTTAAGAGCCAACAGAGCTGACTCTTGGCACGGCGCCGGTCAAGCGCCGATTACCGTCATGGAAATCCTCGCGGCGGAGGGAGCGGAGGTGCAATGGATCTCTGTACCGATGCCGGCCACGGAGATAGCGGACTTTCAAAGCACAGCCGATCATCCACCTGTAGTGGCAAGCCCCTGGGTATTGTTTTCCACGTTTGCAGTTCCCGATCTGGCCGACCATCTGGCAAGATTGCTTGACTTGGCAGGGTTATCAATACTGCTTCTGGTTGATCCCTGTGATCCATTGCCGTCAACGGTCATCGAGAAAGTGATGGGTTCGTATGCCGGGCGAGTGCTGGTCGCCACTCTGGCGCGACACCTCCGAAATGATGAGAAGCCAACAATAGTTGCTGAACGTTTGGCCGAAGAGATCATCGCGACGGGCCCAAACGTGACGCGCATATCCGCGCAACTGAACGTTCTCGTCGACAGGGAAGGACTGATTGGGTGTCTGGTAAGTAATCACCATGCCGTCCAGACAAGCATTTTGAGGCGCTTATGCAAAGAGCGCCGGATCTCCCTGTGTGTTCTGCCCCACAGCGTTTGGCCAATGCCGAAGCCATTTTCACTTGGGGTGGAGTCGGCACCCTTGGAAGTTCATGTGGCGTCCACGCGACGTGCGACGGCCCATCTCGCCGCCATGGGCCACCAAGGACTGGCAAGCCGGCCCTTTCCATCCCCACGTTATCGCGCACGCACAATTCGACTCTTGCGCAGGTTGCACCGCTGGTTGCTGGCAGAGACCCCCCCTTGGCGGGTTGGAGTGGTTGTCACTTCCGGCGAAGAGAATATGGCACCGGATTTGGCGCTCGTGGATATCGCCAATAGACTGCGCGCACTGTGTTTATTGGCACGAACCAGTGGCAGGCTGATGAAATTGCATATCCGCCTGCGGGACCGAGAAGACAGAGCCGAGGTTCTCAAGGTACTCATCGGTCCAGATGCGGACTTGGCGGAATGGGAAAAATCGAGCCAGCGCACGCCTTTCGCCTACCTTCAGGCCATGGATCTGGTTGTAGAGGTCGGAACGCCCGGATCTGTCACCTACGAAAGCTTTGCGCAGGTGGTTCCATTTATTCGCATGGAAACCGCCGGACATCGTCAACGACAGTTTTTACTACCGAATAATGTCGTTCCGACCGTAAGCATTGAGTCTTGTAACGATTTGCTGAAGTACGTTGGCAGTTTTCGCGCCACCATGCTGGCATTATGGCAATTCCTGCATCTTGTGCGTGAAACAAAACCAGAGATATCGTTCGATCAGCTTTTCCATTCTTACTCCGCTAGTTTGGGAGAGTCGGAAAACACGTGGGTGTTGGTTGAGGGAAAACTAACCACAGAACAGCGTGTGCAATTTGTAAACACCTTGCTCGATAGCAATACGTTGGATGCCGACGTGTTGCCGATCCAGCCGTCAGGCACGGTTCACGAAATAATCCGGCGCTCGAGCGGCATGCGCATTGATCCCAATCTATCAACGCGCGCCATCGACTGGTTCGAGCGCACTTGGCGCATGGCTTGGCGCGCTTGGCGGACCTGGACCTACCTGTCATCGGAGCAACGTCACCACAGCGGCTTAACACTCCCTCGTATCTTTACTGATCTGACAGACGCCTACCGCATTGCCACCCTGTTTCGCGGCATCCCGTACGCCAAATGGATCAAAGCAGAGAAGGTCTTGCACAATAGTGACCGGCATTTTCGTCATCGAGAGCTGCCACATCGAAAAAAAATGCCGCATTTCGTGGTCGTGTTGTCGGGTTCCGACGCCACCGCTCGTGCTACAACCATCGCGTCGCTGAAAGGTCAGACTTTTCGCCACTTCAAAGTCGTGGACGTCCCGCCCCAAACTGCCGAGGATGATTCCTGGCTGTTGGCGCTGTCCGAGGGAGACCAGCTTGCGGAGCATGCATTGCATTGGCTCGCATGCGAAGTTCAGTCATGTCCAACCGTCGAACTCATTTATTTTGATGACGATCAACTCGATGAAACCGGCAAACGCCATCGTCCGCGTTTCAAACCCAGCTGGTCGCTGGCACACTTGCGCGCGCACAACTACATTGGCAGGTCAGTAGCATTAAGCAGTTTGGCGGTCGAGGCGGCGGGAGGATGGGGTAACAACGGACTATACGACCTGCTGTTGCGAATGGCTGAGCGGTCAAGAGGAGAGTGGTCGCACATCCCCGCGGTGCTATTGCACTACGGCCGTCCGCAGATTCAGGACGACAGGAGAGAACTCGCGGCTTTAAACGCCCATCTTGCACGGAGCAATTCCGGTCGCGCCAATGTCTCGGGACCCTCGTGCCGACGCGTCCGCTTTGACCTGCCACCCATGCCACCCATGGTCAGTATCGTGATCCCGACTCGGGATGCTCCGCATTTACTTCGCCAGTGCGTTGAAAGCCTGTTGGCAAAGACAACATACCCACGTTTTGAAATTGTGGTGGTGAATAACGGCAGCCGGGATCAGGACGCGCTGAGTTACCTCGCGGAAATCGCGCTACGGCCGCGGATCACCGTGCTCGATTACGATAGACCATTCAATTATTCCGCAATAAACAATTTTGCGGAGAGGCAGGTGTCGGGTGAGGTGTTATGTCTGCTCAACAATGACACCGAGGTCATTTCACCGGATTGGCTGGATGAAATGGTCGGACACCTGCGTCAGGCAAACGTAGGCGTGGTCGGTGCCAAGCTTTATTACCCAGATGGCCGCGTCCAGCATGGCGGCGATACGGTGGGGCCTGGTGGTTGTGCGAACCATTTGCACCAATTCATTGCGCGGGATGATCCGGGTTATTGTAATCGGGCGGTGGTGGCGCAGGAACTCTCGGCGGTTACTGCCGCCTGCATGGTGACATGGCGCGGCTTATATAAAAAGCTTGGTGGCTTGAACGAGCGTTGGTTGCCTGTGGCGTTCAACGATGTCGATTATTGCCTCCGGGTACGCCGGGCCGGCCACAAGGTGGTCTGGACGCCGCACGCAAAGCTTTATCATCATGAATCGGTTTCGCGTGGCAAAAACAAGGGCTGGCGGCGGGAAATCCGCGCCTGGTGCGAAGTGCGTTATATGCGATGGCACTGGCACAGGGAAATGAAGAGTGATCCATTCTACAACCCAAATTTCAGTTATTTGAGACCTGATTTCGTGCTCGGTCCCGCTCCGAATGTCAGCAGGCCGTGGCTCGAGCTTGAGTAATCGCCATGCTCGGTTGGTCGTCGATGTTTAAACCGCTTGCGAGCTATCGGACGGCATGGTCCGGTAGCGTCGTCATATTGGCTCCCGGCCACATTCCGACAGTGGATTTCTATTTGACGCCGCGGTTAACCCGGCTCGCTCCAGGATCGGTCACCTGCTTTGATTCGAGCCAATCAGTTTCAGTCCTAGACAAGCTGCCAATTGGCAGCTTTGTGGTGATTGTGCGCCATGCCTCTCCCGGCTGGCTTAGTGTTCTTGAGCAAAACCGTCATCGCTTGAGCGGTGTGGCATTTTTGATGGATGACGATCTCCCAAGTGCTTGGTGTTGCAGTGATGTCCCTCTGGATTACGGATTGTGGACAACCGGACGTTACCTGATCGCCAAATCTGGGTTAGCCAAAGTCTGCGATCGGGTGTGGATGTCCACGGAAGCTCTACGTGAGAAATTTCAGCACATCCCGTCCTCTTTGGTAGAGCCACTGGCGTTTGGCTGGAGACGCAGTGGGCCGGCACCCATAGGTAGCCGACGCTGGGGTTATCATGGCACACGCATCCATAAAGACGAGTTACCTTGGCTTGTGCCGTTAGTGGCAAAGGTTAACAACG
>JAEUOJ010000184.1 GCA_016789495.1 Accumulibacter sp.
ACCTCAACCGATTTGTCCTTGAGCGCGCTCGCGTGCAAGGACGGACCAAGCCCACCCTGCAAGGTTAAACCGTGACAGGAGCCGCAATCCTGACGAACAAGGTGAGCCAGATCACGTTGTCGATCAACCGTCGGCACGAAAGTCGGTTCCGCCAACGCCTCAGAAAAGCTCACTCCCCCCACGAGCAGGGAAAAAGCGGGGATCAGTGACGCCAGATATCTTGTCATAGTGGATTTTGCAGTCTAGACGCCTGTAGACTTCGGTCGTCAACCCAGTGCAACGGATCAAAGCCTTCAGATTGTAGCGCAGCTTTTCGTACAATCGACCGTCAGCCCTTACAACTTGGTTTTCGTCTTGCCTAATCGATCGCCGGCTATCAACAATGCGTGAAGCGTTTTACAGTTACCTTGGTGCGGCGTTCGTTTCATGCAGTGCAACACGCCATATGGTTCAGCATCCCACTTCAACCATGTTTTCGAATCAAGAGTTTATTGAAACATGCGCACTCGTCGACTATTCCTGAACCGCCTGGATGCAGACCACGAACCTGAAGATGCGGTCATCGTCATCGACGTCTTGCGCTCTTTCACCACGGCCGCGTACGCCTTCGCCGCTGGAGCCACGACGATTTATCCGGTGGAAACGATTGCCGGCGCTTACCGATTATTACGACACCTCCCGAATGCGGTGACCACTGGCGCTATTGGCGGCGGCGATCCAATCCCCGGATTCGATTTCGGCAATTCACCTCTCGCACTTCAAGGTTTCGACTTCACTGGACGACCAGTGATACAGACCACTGCCGCAGGCGTACGCGGTCTCAATCGTTTCCGTAAAGCGCGGGCCCTGTTCGCCGGCAGTCTGGTTCTCGGCAGCGCCACCGCTCGAGCGCTGCGCAGATTGGCACCAAAGGAAGTCTGTTTCGTGATCACGGGCGAATGGGTCGACCGTGATGGCGATGAAGACATCGCTTGTGCCGACTACCTGGAAGGCCTGATACGCGGCGAAAGGCCAGACCCCGAAATTTTCGCCGCCAGGGTCCGGAACTCGGATTTTGGACGTCGCTTCCAGGCAGGAACAAATCTCAATCTCCCGACGGGTGATTTGCATCTCTGTGCCGAGGTCGACCGTTTCGATTTTGCCTTGCGCGCCACCTACCAAGACCGGCAACTGCGACTGGATGTCCATCGTCCTGATGGGCAATGAATTTTCTTTCAAATAGGAACCTTGAACGGGTCTTTGAATTCGCGCCCAGCTCGATGATTGACGACAACACAAAAAAATTATTTTAAACAAATACTTACACGACAGAACCCAAAAGGCGAATGGTTTCCGGATCAGTAGCTTTCGATCCGCCTGGATCGGCCCGAGTCGCGCACTTTGATTGCAGTTGAAACAAAAATCATTGATTTTATGCGATACTTGCGTGATGAATTGGCATTTTTCGGCACCAATTAACGTTGCCTTGACTCACGGTTCGACCAGGACAACCCAGCCGAAGAGCATGGCGCGCCACTCATGGTGTATCGACGCGGATTGAAAATCGACACACCGAAAGCTGATGTACAGGGGAAAAGTATGTTGAGACTATTGGTTTTGACTATCACATGCCTTGTTGGATCGGTTCCAACCACGGCATCTGCTGGAGTTATCTCGTATACGACCAGTTTTGGCGGGCTCACACTCCCCTTCGGACCGCTGACGATGAATTTCCGTCAATACGATGGGCCGCCGGAAAATTTGGCTTCGATCCTATTCACGTTTCAAGGAAATGTGGGAAGCACCTTGCGCATCGAAAACATAGGCAACGACAAGGCCAGGGTGACTTTGATTGGCGGAGGCCGATTCCAACTCGACCCTCCGTTTCCCCGGGCACTTACTTTTTTTGGACCGGCGTTGACACAAGAGTTGGAAATTTTTGATGGGGTACAAGATTTTTCTGGAGATTCCAGTTGGTCAGAAGTATCCGAATCTTTTTTCACTTCTAGCGAACGCCTGTCCAACCGGTTGCAATTCACCCCCTACCTAGGCACTGGAACCTTTGATTTCAAAATCCTGGCCAATCCATCATCGTCATTGGTAGCCAACAACGCCAAGTCGATATCGATGGTCGACACTATCGCTGCCGGTTCCATGACCCTCAGCTACTACACCGCTCCTGAACCGCACACCATGATTCTTGTTAGCATCGGACTGTTTGGTCTTGGCACGTTCAATAGGCGCAAAATTTAGAGCGAACCCTGTTCAATTCACGTCCGCCTGGGTCAGCACAACGACACAGCAACGCACAAACTACAATGTTCAGCACAAATTCTGAGCGGAAGCGACTCGGGATTCTTGCCTGTCAGTTGATGACCACGTCAACAGTCACTGCTATTCCGCTCGCAGGTTGGCCTGGCCAACTCCGCACTAGAAACTGTGCCAATGCAGCTCCTATAGTTGACTGACTTGGGTTGGTAGGGGCACAACAAACGGCGGAAACGCCACCTTCGTCCTACGGATGCACAGGTCTCTCCCGCTCCTTTAGTAGACTGTAGCTGTTGAACTCGACCGCCTCAACGCGACGTTTCTCCCAGAATCCACCGCAGACCACGGCCAAATATTGAAGGATGGTGACGCTGTCTTTCGCGCTGCCAATACGATTCGATATCCGCAAGAACCCGCCGGTTCAAGGAAAGCTTACCCACGTTCGCACGGGTGGCGATACGCCCGGCGATTTCCGCTTCGCGGGCCATGCCTGCGCATTCATAGATCCGTTGCAGATAGCCGGCCGCTGAAAAAGCCGCTTCGGCGGTCAGGCTGGGAGAAGCCAAGCATTTCAGGAACAGCTCCACAGCTTCCTGCAAATCACCCCGCTCCAAAGCGATACGTCCCAGAAAAGCCAAGGCTCCACAGACGTAGGTGGCTGTCAGGCCCAACTTCAGTGACCGTTCAAAAAATTTGCCTGCATTAAGGTACTTGCCTTGCTTCATCAAGGCAATGCCTTTGGTAAACAGATCCCCGCCAGGTCCAGGTATGCTTTCCACAGGAATAAATTCGACGAGAGCAAGCTCCTGCGCAATGCGCGGCAAAAAACTTTCGACAACCACATTATCGACCGGCGGTCGGTCTGGCGGAACGTATACTGTTATAACAAGCGGTTTTCGACGCTTACCCAACCATAGTCCAACACCCGCTGCGACTGACATCAGTATCAATGCGAGTGCAGCAGCCAAAGGCCAATTTGAAAAAAGACTGTTTAACACGCCGATCAACTTCCTCAAACCGTCCGGTCAAATAGTTTACTTGAAACAGTGCTAAATCCCGATTTAGCCGGCCAACAAATAGGCATCGGGGATACTGTTTTTTTCACCAGCCCAAACGGATTTTTTTATATTGATTTAATGAAAAGCTTGGCCAAAATTCGCTATTTATCACCTTGCAAAAAGCTTTCGAAGCATTTCTAAGAACGCGTCCAGCATCGACAAACGAGAATAACCTGTGGCTATGGATTAATGTAAAGATGATATCGATATCTCGAGCAGAAAAGCATGACATATTAGGCACCTCGCTCAATAAAATCGGGGCGACGAGTGATTTAACTCACAGAATATAGGCAAGATCCAGCGGCCACGCGACCTCTCCAAACGACCCCGACGTCACACATCGTAGCCAGACTCCACAGCCGTCAAAAATGGATCTGGGTTTGGCTGGAATGAGCGGCGAGCAGTATACAGGGACTTTGAATCAGCAGGATAGCAAAGACAGCTATCGCTTCGGGCGAATTTTTTGATTG
>JAEUOJ010000176.1 GCA_016789495.1 Accumulibacter sp.
GTCGATCTTGGTGACGGCGTCGAATTCTGCCTTGGAGAAGTCCAGGCCGCTCCAGTCCATGTCCTCATAGTAGGGCATCCAGCCCAGCGCGGTTTCTCTGGCGGTGACTTGGCCTTCGCAACGCTGGATGATCCACTTCAGAACGCGGGCATTGTCGCCGAAGCCTGGCCAGGCGAATTCGCCTTTTTCGTTCATCCGGAACCAGTTGACCATGAAAATCAGCGGACGCTTGTCGACCGCGCCGCCCATCTTCAGCCAGTGCGCGTAGTAGTCGGCCATGTTGTAGCCGCAGAAAGGCAGCATGGCGAATGGGTCGCGACGGACGACGCCTTGCGCGCCGAAGGCGGCGGCGGTGGTCTCGGAGCCCAGGGTCGCCGCGGCATAGACGCCGAAGTCCCAGTTGAACGACTGGCAGACCAGCGGCACGGTCGACGCCCGGCGGCCGCCGAACAGGAACGCGGAAATCGGCACGCCGGCGGGATTCTCCCATTCGGCGTCGATGCACGGGCATTGCGAGGCCGGCGCGGTAAAGCGGGAGTTCGGATGCGCGGCCTTGACGCCTTTTTCCTTGGCGATCGCCGGCGTCCAGTCGTTGCCCTGCCAGTCGATGGCATGCTCGGGCGCCGGACCCATGCCTTCCCACCACACGTCGCCGTCGTCGGTCAGCGCGACGTTGGTGAAGATGGTGTTCTCGGCCAGCGAGGCCATGGCGTTGTAGTTGGTTTTGTCGTTGGTGCCAGGGGCGACGCCGAAGAAGCCGGCTTCGGGGTTGATGGCGTAGAAGCGGGTGACGCCGTCCTGATCGACACGTGGCTTGATCCAGGCGATGTCGTCGCCGATGGTGGTGATCTTCCAGCCGTTCAGCGTTTGCGGCGGAATCAGCATCGCGAAGTTGGTCTTGCCGCAGGCCGACGGGAAGGCAGCGGCGACGTAGTTTTTCTGGCCATCCGGCGACTCGACGCCGAGGATCAGCATGTGTTCGGCCATCCAGCCGTCATCGCGCGCCATGTTCGAGGCGATGCGCAAGGCCAGGCACTTCTTGCCGAGCAGCGCGTTGCCGCCGTAACCGGAACCGTACGACCAGATTTCGCGCGTTTCGGGATAGTGCACGATGTATTTGGTCGTCGGGTTGCACGGCCATTTCGGGTCCTGCTGACCGGGCTCCTTCGGCGCGCCAATCGAGTGCACGCATGGCACATAGCTGCCGTCGGTGCCGAGCACCGGGAAAACCGCTTTGCCCATGCGGGTCATGATCCGCATGTTGACCACCACGTAGGCGCTGTCGGAAATCTCGACGCCGATCTGCGCGATCGGGGAACCGACCGGGCCCATCGAGAACGGAATGACGTACATCGTCCGACCCTTCATGCAGCCCTTGAACAGGCCGTTGAGGGTTTCGCGCATCTTGGCCGGGGCTTCCCAGTTGTTGGTCGGGCCGGCGTTTTCCTGCTTTTCGGAACAGATGTAGGTCCGATCCTCGACGCGGGCGACGTCCGATGGATCGGAAAAGGCCAGGAAGGAGTTCTTGCGCTTCTTGAGTCGAATGAAAGTGCCGGCCTCGACCAGTTCATTGCACAGGCGGTCATATTCCTCCTGCGAGCCGTCGGCCCAGACGACATTGGCCGGTTCGGTGAGTGCGGCGATCTGGGCGACCCATTGTTTCAGGCCTTCGTGCTTGACGTAATCAGGAGCATTGATGGAGACGGTTTGGTTCATGGCGATCACTCTCGAAAGAAAGTAGAGGAGGTGAAGTTACCGCGACGCGAAGCCGGGGAAGACTCTGAAATACGGCCCCGATCGAATGACATGGAAAAAAGCAGGACAGCCCGGTCAATGGCGGCGCGTCGGTCGCGGCAACTAGGAGACGGTGCGGGGGGAAGCAATGACATGCTGAGCGTGGGTGCTACATGGAGGTCGACGTTTGTGTAATTATGCCACAGCTCCGAGCGGCACCAGTCATCGATCATTGATTGGCCCAGTACCATTCTGGCATTCGAACGTCTGCTCGACCGCCGGTGCAGTGTACCGATGCGGAGACAATCACTGCCTGGCCACGCGGCCAGCCAGGCCAGCCATTCCATGACAGGAGATCTCGCCATGAACAAGGAAAAAAACCAATTGCGCACCGCCGCCCTGTTTTATCACCGCCACCCGCGCCCGGGGAAAGTGTCGGTCCAGCCAACCAAGCAACTGACCAATCAATACGATCTGTCGATGGCTTATTCGCCCGGCGTTGCCGCCGCCTGCGAGGAGATCGTCGCTTTTCCCAACGAAGTGAGCACGCTGACTTCGCGGGCCAATCTGGTCGGGGTGATCACCAACGGTACGGCGGTGCTCGGTCTGGGCGCCATCGGTCCGTTGGCCGCCAAACCGGTGATGGAAGGCAAGGCGGTGTTGTTCAAGAAATTCGCCAACATCGACGTCTTCGATCTGGAAATCGAAGAACGCGATCCTGATCGGCTGGTAGAAATCGTCGCCTCGCTCGAGCCGACTTTCGGCGGCATCAATCTCGAGGACATCAAGGCGCCCGAATGTTTCTACGTCGAAAAGAAATTGCGCGAGCGGATGAAGATTCCGGTGTTTCACGACGATCAGCACGGTACGGCGATCGTCGTCGGCGCGGCGATCATCAATGGCCTGTTCCTGCAAGGCAAGGAACTGGATCAGGTGAAAGTGGTGTCCTCCGGCGCCGGCGCCGCCGCGCTGGCGTGTCTGGACCTGCTGGTGATGCTTGGCATCCCGATCGAAAACATCTGGGTTACCGACATCAAGGGTCTGGTCTATGAAGGACGCGTCGAGGAGATGGACGAGATCAAGGCGCGCTACGCCAAGAAAACCGAGGCGCGGACCCTAGGCGAAGTCATCGAGGGCGCGGATGTCTTTCTCGGGCTGTCGGCCGGCGGGGTCCTGAAACCGGAAATGGTGGCGCGAATGGCACCGTCACCGCTGGTGATGGCCCTGGCCAACCCCACCCCCGAGATCAGACCCGAGGAAGTCAAGGCGGTACGCGACGACGCAATCATCGCCACCGGACGTTCGGATTACCCGAATCAGGTCAATAACGTGCTGTGTTTCCCGTTCATCTTCCGCGGCGCGCTCGATGTCGGTGCGACGACGATCACCGAAGCGATGAAACTGGCGGCGGTCAAGGCGATCGCCGAACTGGCGCGAGTCGAGCAATCGGAAATGGCCGTGCGGGCCTACGGCGAGACCGTGGGCAATTTCGGTCCGGAATATCTGATTCCGAATCCCTTCGACCCACGGTTGATCAGTCGCATCGCGCCGGCGGTTGCCGAAGCGGCGATGGCCTCCGGCGTCGCCACCCGGCCGATCAAGGATCTCGACAGCTATCGCCAAAGCCTGGATGAGTTCGTCTATCACTTCGGCCTGATCATGAAACCGATCTTTTCACAGGCCAAGCAGGCCCCTCGACGGATCGTCTTTGCCGAAGGCGAAGAAGAGCGGGTGTTGCGCGCCACCCAGATCGTCGTCGACGAAGGCATCGCCCAGCCGATCCTGATCGGCGATCCGGATGAGATCGGCGCCAAGTTGGAAGCCATGAACCTGCGCATCCGGCCCGGTATCGATTTCGAAGTGATCTACGCCGAGAAAAACGAATTTTACGACCGGAATTTTGAGCCTTACTGGCGTGAATACCGTCGTCTGATGGAACGTAAAGGGGTTTCGGCCGACTTTGCCCGCCGTGAAATCCGCCGTCGGGCGTCGCTGTTCGGCGCGATGATGGTGCGCATGGGCGCCGCCGACGGGCTGGTCTGCGGCACCATGGGGCAGCACGCGGTCCATCGCGAGTACGTGGAAAACGTCATTGGTCTGGCACCCGGCGTCAAGAATCTCTACGCGATGAGCCTGTTGCTGCTGCCTGACCGCACGCTGTTCATCGCCGACACCTACATCAACTACGAGCCCTCCGCCGAGCAACTGGTCGACATGACCCTGCTGGCCGCCGACGAAGTGCGTCGCTTCGGCCTGACCCCGCGCGTGGCGTTGTTGTCGCATTCCTCGTTCGGTTCCGAAAATACGCCGACGGCCTTGAAGATGCGCGAAGCGCTTCGTATGCTGAAAGAACGCGCCCCGCGCCTTGAAGTGGAAGGTGAAATGCATGGCGACGCCGCCATCGACGACCAGATCCGGCAACGCGTTTTCCCGAGCGACACCCGGTTGAAAGGACAAGCCAATCTGTTGATCATGCCGACTCTCGACGCGGCCAACATTTCCTTCAATCTGCTCAAAATTGCCTCTGGAGATAATCTGACGATTGGGCCGATCCTGCTCGGCGCCGCTCAGCCTGTTCATATCCTCACCTCGACTTCGACGGTACGGCGGATCGTCAACATGACCGCCTTGACCGTGGTGGACAAGTTAATGAACGAACGCTGAGCACGTGTTCACCCCGGCTAAAGCGCGCGCAGCCGGGACGGGTCGGGCAGCCGGTGGTTTGAGCGCAAGCAAATGATCGAGTTATGGCCAGGAAGAACCGCGTTGCCCTGATTCTGAGCGGTGGAGGTGCCCGCGCCGCGTATCAGGTCGGCGTATTGCGAGCGATTCGCGAATTGCAGAGCTCCTCACAGCGCCACCCGCCGCATCGCAACCCGTTTTCGATCCTGTGCGGCACCTCGGCGGGAGCGATCAACGCCGCCACCCTGGCCTGCTACTCGCACAATTTCGCGGCGGCCGTCGATGCCTTGAACGACGTCTGGTGCAATATGCACGCGGGGCAGATTTATCGCGCCGACCCGTGGGGAGTGGGCGCCGGCCTCAGCCGCTGGTTGGGGAGTGTGCTGTTCGGTTGGGTGGTCAAAAAAAGTCCGCGCTCCTTGTTCGACAATCGGCCGTTGCGCCAATTGCTGGAAAAATTCCTTGAATTCGGCAATATCCAGCGCTCGCTCGACAAAGGCTCGCTCTACGCGCTGAGCATCACCGCTTCGGGATATGCCTCGGGCGACAGCGTCAGTTTCTACCAAGCCCATCCCGAGATCCACAGCTGGCGACGAGCGCAGCGTGTCGGCTGTCGGACCGCCATTTCGATCGATCACTTGCTGGCGTCCAGCGCCATTCCCTACATTTTTCCAGCGGTCCATCTCAACCGCGAATTTTTCGGCGATGGATCAATGCGTCAATTGGCGCCCCTATCGCCGGCCATTCATCTTGGCGCCGAAAAACTGTTGATCATCGGTGTCGCGCAAATGGACGAAGTGCCTCCCCGGCAAAGTTCGAAAACCTATCCTTCATTGGCGCAAATCGCTGGTCATATCCTGGCGTCAATTTTTCTCGACAGTCTCGGAGCCGACGTCGAACGGATGGAGCGGATCAATCGCACCTTGGCGACCATTCCCAAGGAACTGCTCGACAGTGGACAGCTCGCCCTGCGGCCAATCCAATCGTTGACCATTGCCCCCTCGGAGCGGCTGGACTTGCTGGCCGCCAAACACGCGCATGCCTTGCCCTGGGCCGTGCGGTCGCTGCTTCACGCCTTCGGCGCGATGAATCGACGCGGCGGCGCGCTGGCCAGCTACTTGTTGTTCGAGAAACCCTATACCCAGGCGTTGATCGGCCTGGGTTACCACGACGCGATGGCCCGCCGCGAGGACATTCTGGCCTTCCTCGACCTTTGAATCCTGTCAACACGGCACGCTGACGATGGCCAGCGCTGTCGTCCGCATCGAAGCTCGACAGGTACCCACGGAGCCTGTCGAGCCCGCTCGCGCACGTTCCTTCGGCGAGAAATCGTTCAACGGCCAACGGCCGCTCGGCGACTCTGTGATTCGTTTCCCCTTTTGGTTCAACTGGTCAGGGCCGATCTAAAGCTGAACATCATATTATTGGTCTATCTTGTTATTTTTTATGGTCTATTGTTCTATATTAATCGAGTGCGCTAGAATTCAGCTCAAACGAATCATGAAGGAGTCCACTAATGCGAATCAAACTCAGGACGGCGTTGGTACTCGGTGCTCTGGTTAGCACGACGTTGCTCCCACCGGGCGACGCTCAGGCGGTGACCAAGCGCCCTGGCAACGCGGCACCGCACAAAGCCAAGTCGATGCCGTCCGCGCAAAAATCCCCTGCCCCTAAAACCACTGCCAGGAATAAAAGCGAGCGCGTTGCCCATGTCGTCAGCAAATCGGCCGGCAAAAACGCCAGCCGCGCGGCAAGAGCCGAAACGGCGGTCAAACACGGTAAAGCGTCGCCACTGAGCCCAAAAGCCAAAGTGGCGGGCAAAGCGCCCAACTCCGAGGCCACGCGTCTGACGCGACAGGCGAAAGCCATCCGACCGGCGGTCGAGGTTCACCAGTCGTCCCTCGCGCAGCGAAGAAACCTGACGCGTATCCTGGCCAACAATTTCGATATCTGGCAAGAGCCTGGTCATCTGGCGGTTCAATCCGGGTCGGCACTGGTCATTGGCCAGGATGGCGGCCAACCGATTTATGAAAAGAACGCCAACGCGGTGCTGCCGATCGCCTCGATCACCAAGTTGATGACCGCCATGGTCGTCCTGGACAGCCTGCCCAATTTGCAAGCGCCGATCACCATCAGCGAAGAGGACGTCGATTATCTGCGTGGCAGCCGCTCCCGGCTGCAAGTGGGCAGCGTCATCCCCCGCGAAACCGCCCTGCTGCTGGCATTGATGTCCTCGGAAAATCGGGCGGCCAATGCCTTGGCCCGCCACTACCCTGGCGGCTTGCCGGCATTCGTCGCGGCGATGAATCGCAAGGCGGCCACGTTGGGGATGACGCAAACGCATTTCGACGATCCGACCGGGCTCAACAGCACCAACGTGTCGACCGCGCATGATCTGGCGCGGATGGTCGCCGCCGCCCATCGCTATCCGTTGATCCGCGAGTTTTCGACCACACCGGGATCGCGCGCCGAGATCAACGGTCGGGAACTCGAATTTCACAATACCAACCAGTTGGTGCATAGCCCCAACTGGGAAATCGGCCTGTCGAAAACCGGTTACATCCAGGAAGCCGGCAAATGCCTGGTGATGCAGGCCCGAGTGGCCGACAAGCCGGTGGTCATTGTCCTGCTCGACTCGATTGGCAAACAAACCCGGATCGGCGATGCGAATCGCATTAAACGGTGGATGGAAAGCGCGTCCTTGGCCGGCAGGACACTGGCCCGTGTCTGAGCGTCCGACCCTCGATGGCGATCGGTCAACACTCCATGACGCCATGCCGTGACGAGGCTATTTGGGTCGGTGTCGTTTCTGTGGAAACGACACCGATATTGTGAGGTCTCATAGAGATGTCGAGCTTAGTTGCCACATGCTCGACAATCTGAAGATGCAGCTCGCTGTTTTGAACTCCAGACGCCGGGGGCGTGACTTGCGGGAAGCGTAGCCGCTTTCCTCTGAAAACGAAGAACTGGATCTCCCGCTAGCCCCCACCACCGCCGGAACAACCAGACAACGCCATCTTAAAATGCGGCGGCGGTGGCCAATCACCCACCGCCAACTGATTTCGAAGCGACATCGCCGGGCGACACGGGCCAGAGAGGGGCCAGGTCCAGTCGTCGTCGGGCACCCAAGCCCCGCCAATCAACCGCCAGTGCGGCGCCGGACGAGAGCAACAAGTCCCATCGCCACCAGCATCATCGACGCCGGCTCCGGCACATCGAGGATGACGCCATAGCCCACGGCAAGATTGGAGCCATCCGCGTCAAACAACGCAATAGGCTGCCCTGACGCATCCAGCGGCGTGGCCCGGAAGATGGGTTCGAAGGTGGAATTGCCGGCAATCGCGTAGTTGAGCGCAAACCCGGCGAGCGCATCATGGGATTCGCCGAGCATGACAAACACGTTCGTCTCGGGGAAGCGATTCACCTCGTATCGCACCCCGGCGATCGACCCCAGCGCACTCGTCGCCCCGCCCAGGGTGACGCTGTCGAACCAGCCGTAATGCAGCGTGACGTTGGTGTCTCGCTCAGAGTGGTAGAAGGCGTAGTTCCACTCTTCTCCCTTGGGCGCGTCGATCTGGATCACCGCAAACCTGTCGGCCACCCGCTGGACCCCGTATTCGGTCAGCAGGCCCAGCAGATCAAAGGCTTCGTTCCACCAACTGGATGTGCCGTTGCGAGTGTTCTGCCGGGTTTCCTCCACCTTGCGCAGGTACTCGCTCTGCGGCATGGCAAAAGCCGACGCCGAGAGCACAGTGACCAGGCCACCGAGAACAAGACGTCGCATATACGTTCCATTAGTCATTTCACTCCTCCTCGTGTCATCTCCACCTGTCGCGGCAACGAGCAAGGCGCCCGTCCACCCAGGGGAAAAAGAAAGAATAAAAATTATTAAACTGGATTATTACCGTAAAGTATCTCTGGATCTGACGGACAAAGTCAATTGCGGGATTGGTCAAGATTTGCCGAGAAACCCGCCCGCGGAACAGCCGGTTCGCGCATCTTGCCAGTGCGCCGACCAGGTGGTGCGCGGACCGAAGCTGTAGTCCGTCGCCGGCTACGCCTGCGGGTCGAACTCACCGTTTCCGGCACCCGGCGCCCCCATAAGCACTAACATAAAGTCATGACAGCTTTGTTGGCATTGATAACGCTGCTTTCGTGGTGATTCACGCCGCTTGCCCGCGATGCCACGCTATCCCCGTACGCAGTTGGTCAGAGACAGGAGCGGGTTGCAGGCTTGGCGCAGGCACATGTGCATAAGGGCGAACTCACGCCAACGCAAGCACTTGGGCAGGGAGATGGCAATCGCCTTGTGGGTATTTCCAGGAGGAAAAACGCTTGGTCGTGAGAATGAGCGTCTCGATCAAACAGGCGACCAGAAGCTTCCCCTGCAACCAAGCTCTGGCGCCGTCCTTGTCAACTTTTTTGATGTGTCCGAGTTGCCGCAGGGATTTCAGCCGCTTGAAGGCTAATTCCACTTGCCATCGCCAACGATAAATCTCGATGATGGTAAAGGCCGTTGGTTGACTAAGCGTGGTCAACACGATGACCTAGCCGGCAGCTTCAATCGTCTCGGTGTTGACCTCACGTTGCTTTTTGGCAGCCTCGCGCCGGATCGCCTCCTGCGCGGCGAGCGTTTGAGCCAGGGTCTTGTAGTAAAGGTCTTCTTGTAGGCGCACACGCGCACCGCGATCACGCCCTGGTCATTGCGCATCCGGGCGGGCCAATCAGGCGGCTTGCCCGCTCAAGATCTGGCGCAGCAGAGGCCACAGGAAGAGCGGCCGTCCCTGCGGATCTTCAAGTGGAGGCTTTGCGAACCGACATGGCGTGCGTCACGTCGATTCGCAAAGCCTCCATCAGCCATCACCACTTCGCCCGCATGAATTGAAAGAAATGGGGGGTGTCAGAATTTCTGTGTGTGAGGCGTGATGAGACTTGTCCACGGAGCGGCCTGCCGAAGGTCCCTCTAGAGCGTAGGCGGGCGGTGCGGTGGGTTGAGTGAACTTGCTGACTACACCGACCTTGTGGCCATCTCAAAAGGCACCACCGTGTTAGACCTGCTATTTGCGCGTCCGCCACAGATCCTGCAGTGCTTGCTCCAATACCCCGTCATCCAGGGCCGAAGACTTGACCACCTCCGCCAAGACACGTTTGAGCTGCTCTAGACTGCCGTCCTCGCATGCGTCCAACAATACACTGCGCAAACTTTGGTGGAATGGGCTGAGCGTCGGGTCGGGTCGGCCCAGGCTTTGGGCCATCCGCAGCAGGTCGATGGCACCATCGGCCAAGCGCGGCAGTAGCGCAGACTTGCAGGGCTTGACATTTGAAGCTGATGCGACCAATTCAGGCCGCTGCGTTTGCACCCAGGCCTCGCTGCTGGTGCGCCACAGGGCTACGGCCGCTTGCATGGGTTTGGCCAACTGTGCATCGCAACGAGCGTCGGTCAGCAAGGCCCAATTCAAAGCCAACATGGGTACCGCGTCATTGGGCAGCGACAGGGCCGGTGGGCGGCGCGCGCCAGTGGCGCGCGCGGCCGACTCGCACCAGCGTTGCAACAGCGCCACGTCGGCACTGGCGGCGCTCCAGTGTTGGGTGAGCCAGGTCAGAAGCTTTTGCACACGCGTCACTTGCGGGCTCTGAACACGCGCCAACAAGGTCGCCGCGTATAGCGTGGCCATGGGGCCAGCGCTGTCGGGCTGGAAGCTCGCCTTCACGGCAGTGGTCACATCCTTGGCGTTGAGTGTGGGTTGCAACAGCAAAGCGCGCAACAGTTCGGTACTGCGGGCGTGCTCGGTATCGATCCAGCTCGGCGCCTGGCGTGGCACCACCAACGGGCTGGCGCTGTCCAGGTCAAAGCGGCGGCCATCTTGCTCGTCATCCTGGCAGTCCAGCCAAACCTCGGTACGCCAACCTTGGGCCGACACGTGTAAGGGCATTTCGTCCCAGACCCAACGCTTGCGCAGGCGCCGCTTCACGCCGAGCAGATAGGTGCCACCGGGCAGGTCGATCTTGAAAGCGCTAAAGGCACGCGCGGCATCAGTGTGCACTTGCAGTTTGACGGCGCGCAGTTCGCCGGTGGTGGGCAGCACCCGCATCAGACGCAGGCCCTTACGCAGCGGGTTGCGCATGCGCCAGGGCTGTCCCCACACGTGGCCGCTGTCGCGTGCAAACACCAGCAGTGTGGCGTTGGCACCTGGCAGTTGTGCGGACTCGGCTTGCGCCGCCAACCACTGCGCTGCCGCGCCTTGATGAAACTCGTGGTGCGAACGACTCCAGCCGGCTGGGATGGGCGAAGCCAGGTGCGCGCCGGGCAGTTGCAGCTTGATCGGGCTGTCGCCGATATTCAAATGAAACGGATGCTGCGTGACCGGGCTGCGCACCGCCGAACTGCCGGCACCATAGACAATGCGCGCCGTGTAGTCGCCTTGCGGCAGCTTGCGCAGCAGGCCGCCGGTGGCCTGTGCCACCACACGGTTGCGCTGATCGAAGACGCGGATGTGAGCACCCAGGTCGGCGGTGTTGATTCGAATCGGCACGTTGAGCGAAGCAGGCTTTGCCCGCGTCAAACCGCGCGTGGTCTCGGGTGCCACGGCCCCAGCCGACGCCGCGGTTCCCTCCGTCGCCGCTGGCGGGATAGTAACCGCCGCACGCTGATACAGGCGCATGTCGCGCGGCGCGGTAAACGGCGGCTCGTAATCGGTCTGATCCAGATAGCGCTTGGCCCACAAATCGCTAAACGTGGCTTCGACCGCGCGCGCTGTCACATAGCCGTCGTCATCGACCGGCGCGCTGCGCAAGGCGTCCAGAAACACGCTCGAAAAGTAGCCGTGCACCAGCGGCGCAGCGACGCCAGGCGCGGGCGCTTGCGGACTTTGCTCGAAGGCTTTGCGCCCGCGTGGCGCACCGAAGGCGACCAGCATCTTCACCTTGTCGCTCGCCATACGGTCCGGTGGCGACCACGACGGCTCCATTACCGCGCTGGCCTTGAGCACGTCCTGGCAGCAGTCCATCAGCAAAACTACTTCGTCGAAAAAACCGGCGTTGGCAATCTTCTGCGCGTAGCGCAAGCCAGCGATATGTGTGCGGTCGTCCAGTTGCGCTTGCGCCGTGAACAGAGCCGGGTCGGTGAGCGTGCCCGCCGTAAAACCATGACCGGCAAAAAACAGATACAGCCGCTGGCCCACGCGGTCGCGCCATTTGCCGTCTTGCTTGAGCCATTGGTTCAACACCTTCTTGAGCTGCGTATCGCCCGGGTTGGCGTCGTAGGGGTCCTGGGTAGAGGGGAAGTCGCTGGACTTGATCAGCGCCAGATGCGCTGGGTCCACAGCGCCACCCGCGGGGTCCAACAACCAGTCGCGTAGCGCCAGGGCGTCGTTTTCCGGCCCGGCCAGATTGCTCAGCCCCGGATACGTATTGATCGCCAGCAGCAGCGCGTAATGATCGGCGGTGTTGAGCGCCGCCATGCTCAAAAGCCTTTACAGACGATGTGTTGCAAACTCGCCAAAGTCATAGCGTCCGAGTCGAAGGCGCCGTGATCCACGCCGGCGCAATTGAGTCCATCGGTCTGGCCGCTGGCCACCGACCAGACCAGCGCATTGGTCCGCGCCGCCAACCAGTTGCGCGCTTCATCCACGCAGGCAAAGGCCGGGTCGATGGACTGCGCATAGGTGGTCGGTGTGCTGTAGTAGCGCTGCATGCCCAGCAGTGGCACATCGGCCTGGTCACGCGGCTGGCCGTTGGCATCCAGCTCCGACTCCAAAATGCCCGACACCAGATACAACAGCGACGAGGGATAGATGTAGCGACGCCAGTCTTTGGCACCGTCCAGGTCCTGATCCGAACCCCAGACCTGATCGTCGCGCTCAACGCTGTCCTGCATGGCGAACATGCGAAAGTGGCCGATGCGGTCGCCATGCTCGCGCAGGGTCTTGGCAAAGAGCTGGTAGGTGATGGCCGGCGCCAAATAGATCACGTCGTGCTTCAGGCTGGCTGGCAAGAAATCGGCGCTGCGTGCCAGCCAATGCGCGATGTAGATGGCGCCAGTGCTGTGGCCGACCAGCGTGATGCGTTTGAGCGGCATGCCCTCGGCGATGGCCTGGCGCAGGCGCGCCAGCAGTGCCGTGCCGGCGTGCACGTCAGGGTCGGGGCCAAAGGCGTCCACCGTATCTTGTTTCATGCGGTTCCATTGCAGCGCTTTGCCCCACTCGTTCAGGCCGCTACCGGCCAGCTTGAAGGCACGCACCGCCTCTTCCACGCAGGTGGCGTACAGGCCATGGTCGCGCCCAGCCGCGCGCCGCCGCAACACAGCGCGCAACACTGACACCAGGAATTTGGCCACCTGGTACAGCTCCACCAGGCCACGCGTGTTGGACGATTTGGAAAACTCGCGCGCCGCCAGTTCAGAAAATGCCGAGCGCTGCACCGCGGCACCGCCGGGTGCAAAGGCGCTGCGTGTGCCCGCGGGCAAATCGGGCAGTGTGGCCAGGGCTTGCTGGAATTCGGTATCGGCCTGCAGGTCGGCCAGCACCTCGTCTTCGTCCACCGCGGCATCGGCCGAACGCGCCTGCACCGCCTGCGCCAGGGGATCGTAGCCGCGATAGGGAATCGTCGCCGGGCTGGGCGCGGCCCAAAACACTTCAAACGCCTTGCGCACCTCGGCTTCGCGCGAGCCAATCGAGCCCGGCGTCACCGAACGCCCTACGCCGAAGCCCGCCACTTCCTGGCCACCCAGGCGCTCCAGGGCGTATTGCATCAGCTTGCGCAGCAACTGCCTGAACACCGGCTCGTCGGCCAACTCGGTCAGGTTGTTGCGAATCGTCTCCCAGGCACCCGACTCCCAGACGTAGAACACCGGGTAGCCACCCTCGGTGGCCGAGGGCGAATAGACGGGCGTGTCCACCAACAAGCGCTGCGCCTTGGCCATGCCGTCGGCGTAGGATACCAGGCCACCATGAAAGTGCAGCACCAGATGTTGGCGCGGGTCAGCCGCCAAGGCCGCGACGATTTTGTCCACGTCCGCGGGCGCGGTATCGGCTCGCCCCCCAATGCGTCCAGCCCGGCTGTGAATCACATGCAGTTCGTTCATGGCGGCTCCGAGGCGGTTTGTCAGACTGACATCGTCTTATTGGTGAGGCGTGGCGTCAAGCGTCCACTTTCCAGCATTTGGCATGGCACAGTCGCGCAACTCAATCCTGCTGTACCTGGATGTTCAGGCAGCAGGCGCACTCGAATTCCTCCTTGCTGCCGAACTCGCCGATGCGCCCGTCGCAGTGCTTACGGAACTCGAAGAGAGCGAAGCGACCGCCGTAGTCGCAGCCGGGTGCGTAGCCCTGTGCGTGAAACATGCGGGCGTATGTGATCGGTCACTGCGACGCGGCTTCATCGCCAAACAGAGTCTGATCCAACGTTTTGCCGACCGCCTGTCTGATCAAAATGTGGATGCGCGCTTCGAAAAAATTCACGTACGCGCCGCCATCTCAACACATTTAGCTGTCTGGGCATTCCGCAGTCTGTCTCGGTCCGCGCAAATGCGCTATAGTCTCCAGCGTCACATTTTTTACGAAGAGACAATGACCTACGTCGTTACAGAAAATTGTATCAAGTGCAAGTTTACCGACTGCGTCGATGTATGTCCGGTGGACTGTTTCCACGAAGGCCCCAATTTCCTGGCCATCGACCCCGACGAGTGCATCGATTGCACCTTGTGTGTGCCAGAATGTCCCGCCGGTGCGATCTTTGCCGAAGACGATCTGCCGGAATCGCAACGGCATTTCATCGCCCTGAACGCCGAACTGGCCAAAGTATGGCCGGTCATCGCCGAACGCAAGGACCCTCCCGAGGACGCCGAGGAGTGGAACAACCAGCCGGACAAGCTGCAGTATCTCGAACGTTAAACGTTGCCAGCGCACCAGCGAGTGCGACTGACCAATAAATTGATTACGCTGAAAATTTCAGCGCAGTTTCATATTCGGATGGTCAGCTTGCATACCCATTGCAACCATTAGAACAGTACTCAGGAGGAGATCGAGTGGAAAAAATCTGGCTAAAGAGTTATCAGCAGGGAGTTCCCGCCGAGATCGATCTGAATCAATATCAGTCTCTCGGCAAGATGGTCGAGCAAAGCATCGCCAAGTTTCGCGAACGTCCGGCGTATATCAACATGGGCGTCCAGATCACCTACGGTCAACTCGATAAACTGACCCGCGATTTCGCCGCCTATCTGCAGAAGGTCCTCAACCTGCCAAAAGGCGCGCGGATCGCCGTGATGATGCCCAACGTCCTGCAATACCCGATCACCATTATCGGCGCCTTGCGTGCCGGTTACGTGGTCGTCAATGTCAATCCGCTGTACACCCCGCGCGAACTCGAACATCAGTTACGTGATTCGGGCGCCGAGGTAATCGTGATTCTCGAGAATTTCGCCAACACCCTCGAACAGGTGATCGCCAAGACGCCGATCAAGCAAGTGGTGCTTGCTCGCCTGGGCGACATGCTTGGTTTCCCGAAAGGCGCTGTGGTCAATTTCGTCGTCAAGTACGTCAAAAAAATGGTGCCGCCGGCCAATCTTCCCGGTGCGATCAACTTTCGCGCCGCGCTCAACAAGGGTGCCACCGAGGAGTTGACACCGGTGAACGTCGGCCACGACGATCTGGCCTTTCTGCAATATACCGGCGGGACTACCGGCGTCGCCAAAGGAGCAATGCTGCTCCACCGCAACATTCTGGCCAATCTGGCCCAGGCGCACGCCTGGATTCGTCCCGATATCGGCGAGGAAAACAACCTGATCGTCACCGCGCTGCCGCTGTACCATATCTTTGCCTTGACCGCCAATTGCTTCACGTTCCTGAAGATCGGCGCCGCCAACCTGTTGATCACCAACCCGCGAGACATTCCCGGGCTGGTCACCGAAATGGGCAAGTACCCGTTCACCGTGCTGACCGGAGTCAATACCTTGTTCAACGCCATGCTCAACAACGAGGCTTTCTGTGCGCTTGATTTCAGCAAACTGAAAGTCACCCTTGGCGGCGGCATGGCCGTTCAGCGAGCGGTTGCCGAAAAATGGCAAAAAGTGACCGGCAAACCGCTGATCGAAGCGTACGGACTTACCGAAACCTCGCCGGCGGTGACCATCAATCCGCTCGACATTACCGAATACACCGGTGCCATCGGTTTGCCGATTTCCTCGACCGAAATCGCCCTGCGCGACGACGCCGGTCGTGACGTGCCGATCGGTGAGCGTGGCGAATTGTGCGTGCGCGGTCCGCAAGTCATGAAAGGCTATTACAACCGCCCGGACGAAACCGCCAAAGTGATGACCTCCGATGGCTTCCTGATGACCGGCGACGTGGCAGTGTTGGACGAGCGTGGCTTCGTGCGCATTGTCGACCGCAAGAAAGACATGATTCTGGTCTCGGGTTTCAACGTCTACCCGAACGAAGTCGAAGACGTCGTCGCCCACCATCCCGGGGTGCTTGAAGTGGCGGCGGTCGGCGTACCCCATCAAAAGTCCGGCGAGGCGGTAAAGATTTTCGTGGTCAAAAAAGACCCGGCGCTGACCGCAGAGGCGCTGATCGCCCATTGCCGCGAGCATTTGACCGGCTACAAGGTGCCGAGCGACGTGGAATTCCGCAACGAGCTGCCAAAGACCAACGTCGGGAAAATCCTTCGACGCGAATTGCGCGACGAGGCACTGAGTAAAACCTAATCGGCAACGGATCATCCCTTTGCGCCGACGGTTTGATGCCACGATGCGCCGAGCACGTGCCAAAGTATTCATCGGCCAAGCCCGGCGGATCCGTTGCGCCATCGGGATCGCCCCACGTCGAACGAGATTTTCCAGTTCCCATTGATCGCTCTCTGTCTTTCTTTGTCATCGTTTAATCTTTCGCATGGATAAAATCGCTCGTCGACAAATCGCGCACTGGTTGCTGGTTTGCAGTGCCATGGTTTTTGGCATTCTGGTGGTCGGCGGAATCACCCGCCTGACTCATTCCGGCTTGTCGATCGTCGAATGGCAGCCGATCGTCGGTATCGTGCCGCCGCTCGATGATCTGCAATGGCAACGTACTTTCGAGCTCTACAAGGCCACCCCCGAGTATCAGCAGGTCAATCACCAGATGACTCTCGACGAATTCAAGGGGATTTTCTTCTGGGAGTACGTGCATCGACTGATCGGTCGGCTGATCGGCATCGTCTTCCTGTTTCCCTTTCTCTATTTCTGGTGGCGGAAGAAGATCGAACCGGGTCTGACGCCGAAACTCCTCGGTATCTTCCTGCTCGGCGGCCTACAAGGCGCGATGGGCTGGTTCATGGTCAAAAGTGGCCTGGTGGACGACCCCCGGGTCAGCCATTTTCGTCTCACCGCCCATCTCACGCTTGCGTTCCTGATTTTCGTGGCGATGTTCTGGCTGGCGCTCGATTTGCTCTCCGAACGGGTGCCGGACACCCACGATTCGAGAATCCGTAGACTGCAGCGTATCGGTCTCGGCTTGCTCGTGCTCGTCGGTTACATGGTGATCAGCGGTGGATTCGTCGCCGGCATCCGCGCCGGCAAGGCCTACAACACCTTTCCGTTGATGGATGGCCATTTCCTGCCGCCGGAAGGCTTCGTCATCGATCCCTGGTATCTCAATTTCTTCAACAATATGGCTTTGGTGCAATTCAACCACCGCCTTGGTGCCTGGCTGCTGGCCTTTCTGGTCCCCTGGTTCTGGTGGCAGGTGAGCAAAATGGCGTATTCGGCACGGGCGCGTCTGGCGGCCAATCTGTTTCTGACGACGGTAGTGCTGCAGATCGCCCTGGGAATCAGCGCGCTATTGTTGGCGGTGCCGGTCGCACTGGGCGCGGCGCATCAGGCCGGGGCAATGGTCGTTTTCGGAGCCCTGCTGTGGTTGAATCACGAGCTGCGTTTGCCACGGGTAACAAGCGGCTTTATCCGATGATTTCGCCGCGGCGTCTGCGGGCAACGGCGCTCTGGCTGACCGGACTCTCGTTACTGGTGGTCGTGATCAGCGCCTACTTGCGGCTCGACGCCGCCGGTCTAGGCTGCTCTGACTGGCCGGCGTGCTACGGGAGACTGCCAATGGTCTCCGACCAGCCCTATTACAGTCCATTACGACTGGCGCATCGGACGCTGGCCACCCTCTCTTTGCTGCTGACCCTCTACCTGCTGTGGCAATGCAAACGCTTTCCCGCCTTGACCGGTGTCGCCCGACCGGTCGCCTGGCTGCTGTACTTGATGCTCGCCTTGGCCGTGCTCGGGGTTTGGAGCGGCGAACCGCGGCTGACGGTGATCGTTTTTCTCAATCTGCTCGGCGGCTTGAGTCTGGTCAGTTTCTCCTGGCGCATTGTCCTGGCGATCCATGCCGTGGAGCCACCCAAGCCACACCCACCGTTGACTCTACGCGCCGGCGCGCTGCTACTGACAGTGACGATATTGCTCGGCGCGGGTATCGGCGCCGGTCAACTGGCTCTGGCCTGCCGGACCTTTCCCGCCTGCGACGGCCAATGGTGGCCGAGAGTCGCCGACTGGTCCGCGTTGCTGGCTTTCGCGAGTTGGCAGGCACGACCCGAAAGCGGTGTCGCGCTGCATCTGCTGCATCGCTATAGCGCGCTGGGCAGCCTGCTGCTGCTAGGTCATGGCACATGGACCATGTGGCGTGGCGGCGACCGACGCTTGGCCGCTGGAACAATGCTCGCGATGCTGGCTTGCACCGCCGCCCTCGGCCTGGCCACCGTCATCAGCGATCTGTCGATCTGGCTGACGATGGCGCATGGTCTTTGCGCCGCGATCACGTTGGCGGCGCTGGCGACCCTGTTGAAGCGGTGAACAATACGGCGCCGGACTCGCTGGCAGCGACCATCAGACGCCAATTCCTTGCAATTTATAGGCTGCCCAAGCCGATCAACAGGCGATTTGACGCACAAATTCGCTTTCTGGTACAAATTCCGTGAAATTGTAATCGAATTGGCCGATCGGATAGCGGAACTGTTCTATAATCATTTGCTTGCATTTCGAAACGGTTAAAAATTATTGCATTTTGCAGACTCGACCAGGCGCTCCCATCATCGCGGGATGAACTGGTTTCCCCCGGAAAATCAGAACAGGAACGACGGATGACGCCACCACTCGCGTTCGCAATTGTTGTCGCTATCAGCTCCGCGCTATCGTTTTACAACCCTGTCGCCGCCCAGGATATCTCAAACGGCTTCGACACTTTCCGGAACCAAGCGTCATCGACCGAAAGCATTCGTGACGCCAATCTGAAAGTCGGACCGGACGGCGCCTTGCCGGTGATCGAATTGGCCGCTTCCCAATGGCCAGAAACGATCGACCTGACCGCCGAACCCGAAGAGCTGTTCCAGCGCATACGCCAAGGGTTCGCGATGCCGAATCTCAATAACTCGCTGGTTCTTCACCATCAACAGTATTACCAGAATCGCCCGGATTCCCTGCGCCGGATGGTCGAACGCAGTAGCCGTTATTTGCACCATATCGTCGAAGAACTCGGCAAACGCGGCATGCCGATGGAATTGGCGCTTCTACCGATGGTCGAAAGCGCCTACAACCCGACGGCCTACTCCCGTAGCCGCGCCTCGGGACTGTGGCAGTTCGTTCCGGCGACCGGCAAACAATACAAACTCGAACAGAACGCCTGGGTCGACGAACGACGCGATATCGTCGCCTCGACCGCCGCGGCTCTCGATTACCTGCAATACATTTACGAACTGCATGGCGACTGGCATCTGGCTCTGGCCTCGTACAACTGGGGCGAAGGGGCGGTCGGCCGAGCCATCAACAAAAACAGGGCGCAAGGGCTGCCGACCGATTACCAGAACCTGAGCATGCCCGAGGAAACTCGCAACTATGTTCCCAAACTGCAGGCGCTGAAAAACATTTTCAGCAACCCGCGCGTCCTTGCCCAACTCAATATCCGTGGCGTACCGAACCGACCGTACTTCGCGACGATCACCCGACCAAGCAATATTGACGTCAAACTGGCGGCGCAGCTTGCCGGCATGTCGGTTCAGGAATTCACCGCCTTGAATCCCTCGCACAACCGTCCGGTGATCAAGTCGGACACGCCGATGGTCCTGCCTGCCGACAAGGTCGACACCTTCCTGAAAAACATTGCAGCGCACCAGGAAAACGACAAGCCGCTCTCCTCCTGGCAATCCCATACCTTGCGCGCCGGTGAAAGGCTCGAACAGGTAGCGCAGCGTTACGGGATGAGTCTCTCCGAATTGAAAGCGGTCAACAAGCTGAAGAACCGTGACAAAGTCGAGCCGGGACTGGCTCTACTGGTCGCGGCACAGCAAGGTGCTTCATCACCGGAAGACCTGGCAATTGCCGCAGAACCACCGGCGACCGGTGCGATGGCAGCCGAAAATGCAGCCGAAAAGAAAATTCGTCTCGCCCGCTCGTCAACCTCCGCTGCCGCTCCGGTCAACGTCGACACCGCTCCAGCGATCACCGAAAAAATCGTTCGGCCCGTTCGCCCGGCAACACCCATTGCCGCTCCGGCCCATGCCGAATCCGCTACGTTTGCCGCTGCGCCGCGCACGCACACGGTCGCCAAAGGCGAAACCTTGTTGAAAGTCGCCAAACGCTATGGCCTGACACTGTCCGAAATCAGGCAAATCAACCGGCTGCGCGCCGATACGGTAGCCGTCGGCAAGAAACTGACCGTCGTCGCCGACGAACGCGCCGCGCCAGCCTCTCGGGCAGTCGTCGTTGCCGAAGCGGAAAGAAAGACGGCGGCTTCGCCGCAGCGCGAAGCCGCCAACGAGACGCCGTCGCATTCACCCATCCAGACGCATACTGTTCAGAAGGGCGAAACGCTGCACAAGATCGCCCAGCGTTATGGCTTGTCGCTGGCGCAAATCCGGGAAATGAACCGACTGCGCGCCGACAAGGTGACCGTCGGCAGCAAACTGGCCGTTGCCCCGAACGAATCCGGCGGCAAACCCGCCACCAAACGTGAACTGCTTGCCGACAACGAAAGCAAAGCGCCGGCGGCTCGCCATGAGACCGCAACTTCGACGCAGACGCATGTGGTGCGCAAAGGCGAAACCGTGGCCACAATCGCCCATCGCTATGGAATGACTGTCGCTGAATTGAAACAGATCAACAAATTGCGCGGTGGCCAGATCATTCCGGGCGGCCGGCTGGCGGTACGCGAAACCGACGAAACCGACAAGAGCGCATTCAGCAAATCCCGCACCAAGTTGGCTTCGCTGGATGCCAAACCTGATAAAGCGGACGACGCTCGCGAGAAAGTTGCCGGCAAGGCCAAACGCGGCAAAAACGGCCGCGACGACGAGGTGGTCTCCAGCAAAGGAAAAGACAAAAAACATCCCAAGCTGGCGCAATACACTATTCGCCGCGGTGACACGCTGGTATCGATCGCCAAGCATTTCCGCGTGGAAAAGGACGACTTGCTGCGTTGGAATCGACTGCCGGCCAACGCCATCAAGCCAGGTCAAACGCTGACCATTCAGCTGGTACAGAACACGCTTTGAACTTTGACGCCGCTGCTGGCGTGGGTTTTAGTGGCCCTACCGGAAGCCCGAATCTGAGACTTGTGGCTATGTGAGCTCACACAGACGCCACGATTGACGCACAAAAAAAAAACGGGATGCCCGCCCGAGGCATCCCGTTTTTTTATGCGTCGATCAGAGGATCGGTTTGTGATCCACCACTGTGCTGACGCTTGACCCGCTCGGCTCGTAAACGACATGCGGACGGCCGACAAGCAACGGGTCGATCGGGCCGATCGCTTCGAGATCCTTGCCGGTGTAGTTCAGCTTGTGCAGAACGTAGCGCATGGCGTTCAGGCGCGCGCGCTTCTTGCAATCCGACTTGATCACCGTCCACGGCGCTTCGGCGGTATCGGTATGGAAGAACATCGCTTCCTTGGCCTGGGTGTAATCGTCCCACTTGTCGAGCGAAGCCAGATCGATCGGCGACAGCTTCCATTGCTTGAGCGGATGAACTTCGCGTTCCTTGAAGCGCCGCCGTTGCTCCTTGCGGCTGACCGAGAACCAGAACTTGACCAGATGAATGCCACTGCGCACCAGTGTACGTTCGACTTCCGGGGTCTGGCGCATGAACTCGTTGTACTCATCTTCACTGCAAAAACCCATCACCCGCTCGACGCCAGCACGGTTGTACCACGAACGGTCGCAGAAGACGATTTCACCGGCGGTCGGCAAGTGACGCACATAACGCTGGAAGTACCACTGGCCGCGTTCCTGCTCGTTCGGTTTTTCGAGAGCGACCACCCGGCCACCACGGGGATTGAGGTGCTCGGTGAACCGCTTGATGGCGCCACCCTTGCCGGCCGCATCGCGCCCTTCGAAGATGATCACCACTCGCTGCCCGGTTTCCTTGATCCAGTTCTGCAATTTGAGCAGTTCGACTTGCAGACGATATTTTTGCTTCTCGTAAGCCCGCCGCGACATCAGGTTGCGATATGGATAAGAATTGTTGTCGCGCCACGAGGCCGACAATTCGTCATCCGGACTGCTCGTCGGCTTGAGGACCGGCTTGTCGTCCTTGTTCAGCAAGGCTTTACGCAACAATTCCGCATCGTCGGGAGAGGCCCCGGTCATGATCGCTTCGAGTGTCTTGGCCAAGGACGCGGTATCGCCAACCGTGGCATGAGCGATGATGTCGCGTAGGGCCACTTTTTTCTGCTCGATCGCCGCGCTCGTCGATTCCGCGACATCGTATGCTTCCATCGCTTGCGGTGTGCGCGCCGGGGCCACATCGCCGGAAGAGGCTCTCCGGGGTGCGGCGGTCCGGGCGGCGGAAGCTGTCGCCGAGCGCGCACGTGAAGGACGTGTTGCGGGCTTGGCGACTGAGGTTTCCGCTTTCTCTGTCGGTTCGTTGCCTGCCGCGGAAGTTTTGTCGGAACCTTCTGCAGGTAGCGGAGTTTTCTTGTCCATCTATGCCTCTCTCAAGGTGTGTTTGTTGAAAAATCGACGAATGGCCGAACGGTTAACAATATCCGCGATGATAGCGCCGATAAGTAAGACAATTCAATTACCTGTCAATGGATCAAGGCGACTTTTCGTATATTTGTCTCCGATGGACATTCTCGATCGAAAAATGCCAGCCGATTTAGCTCGCCTCAACCCGTCGCCAGCTTGTCAAGCGATACGGATACAGCTCGGACTATGCGTATCAAAGTTTGCGGTACCATTTTTCAGGCGTGGATCGCAACCCCCGGTTTCATTCGATTCGATTGATCGTCACCATTGAGGAGGCTCTGTTCATGATCGATTTGTACACCGCCGCCACACCGAACGGACACAAGATCTCGATTGCCCTCGAGGAACTTGCCCTACACTACCGTTTACGCGTGCTCGATCTGGCAGCCGGCGAACAAAAACAACCGTGGTTCCTGGCCATCAACCCCAACGGCCGGATTCCGGCGATCATTGATCGCGGCGCCAACGACCTGGCTGTTTTCGAGTCGGGTGCGATCCTGATCTACCTGGCCGAAAAAACCGGCCGCTTGCTGCCGAGCGACGTCGCCGGCCGATCGCGGGTAATGCAGTGGTTGATGTTCCAGATGGGCGGTATCGGCCCGATGATGGGACAGGCGAACGTCTTTTACCGGTATTTCCCGGAAAAAATCCAGC
>JAEUOJ010000193.1 GCA_016789495.1 Accumulibacter sp.
GCTATATCGCCTCCGGCTACATCCGCGATGATGACGCGCGAGATTGGCAGGCCGAGGAACTGCTGAAAGACATTCGCGACAACACCGACAGCAGCAACGCCGAGCGTCGCCGGCGCAATCTGCCAGAAATCGAGGTCGTCGGCTGGGTCGAAGCGCCGCAATACGACAAAACGAGTCACCGCGCCATGTGGTCGGTCGCGTCGCGTGCCAAGGGCGAGGCTTCCGCCGATGCCAGCATCAATTACAACACGCTGCTGCTCGGCCGCGAAGGCCACATCAGCATGAATCTGGTCACTCGATTGAAAGACATCGAAGGGCGTAAACCGATTGCCCGACAACTGCTCAGCGCACTCGAATTCAAGGAAGGCAAACGCTATGTGGACTTCGACAACCAGACCGACAAGGTCGCGGAATACGGTTTGGCAGCGCTGGTCGCCGGCGTTGCTGCCAAGAAACTCGGCTTTTTCGGCATCGTGGCATTGTTTCTGGCCAAATTTGGCAAGATTGTCGCCGTTGCCGTGTTGGCGCTAGTCGCAGGCGCGATAAAACTGTGGCGCAACAAATCCTGACGCTTATTTTCAGTCAACGAGGTTTGGATGCTTAAACTGCTCGCCGGATTGCTCGCCGCCGGCAAACTCGGTCCGCTGGCGGTCACCGGCGGCAGCATGCTGGTATCGATCTTCGCCTACGGGATTTTTTTTGGCTGGCCCTACGCTGTCGGCTTCGTGCTCTTGATCCTGGTGCATGAACTCGGCCATTACGTCGCCGCCCGACAGCGTGGCCTGAATGTCGGTGCGCCGACATTCATCCCCTTCTTCGGCGCCTGGATCGATCTCAAGGAACAACCGCGTGACGCCGAAACCGAAGCTTACGTCGGCTTTGCCGGCCCCTTCGTCGGCACACTGGCGGCAATGGCCTGCTATTTCGCCGCGCGTCATTTCGATAGCCGGCTTCTGTTGGCCTTGTCCTACGCCGGATTGTTCATCAATTTGTTCAATCTGATTCCACTGTCACCCTTCGACGGCGGCCGGATCACCGCCGTGCTCAGCCCACGCCTGTGGCTGCTCGGCGTACCGATCCTGATTGGTCTGTTTCTCTACCGTCCAAGTCCGATGCTGATTCTGCTGGCGTTTTTCGCCGCGCCGCAGGTACTGAAAGCCTGGCGCTACGACCCCAAAGCCCCGGAAAATGCCGCGTATTACCGCGCCAACGGCGAAACGCGCTTGACCTACGGTGTTTATTACTTAGGTCTGGCCGCATTTCTAGCGATCATGACCAGCGAAGTGCATCAGATGCTGTCGCACATCCGGGCATTGAACTGATCACGCCAGTAATTTTCCAACGCTCAAGCGCATTTACACTGGCAAACGCCTTCCTGGCGTTAACCATGGAGTTGCCCTTTACACCAGACAACGGTCGGCAGCGGAAACTTTCCAGTCAGCTTCATGAATTAATGTCAAAGTAGCCTAATGTCGGTGCATATTTCATGGCTTGGCAGTGAAACCCTCTCATTTGTCGATGATTGACTTTTTTGACACTCCGTGAAAATTTGTCATCGATTATTCGCGGGTCATCGGTTTTCATTGCCGATCGGGTTGAATCAGTCTGCTTGGTGATGCCTGGGCGGATGCTGCTGACGAGAGTTCGCGTGTCCAGCATTTCCTTCCGCTTGGCCATCACCCTGGCCTGTTTGCTGTTTTTTTCTTTCGCCGCCACGGCCCAGGAAGGCCGGCGAGTGATCCCGATCCAATATTCCGGAACGCTGAAAAAGATAAAAGACAGCGGCCTGATCCGTCTAGGATATCGCCAGAGTTCGCCTCCTTTCGCTTTCGCCGACAGCAGTACCCGTAACCGACCGGTCGGTTACTCGCTTGATCTCTGTGACCCGATCGTCGAGGAAATTTCCGAAGAGCTGGAAAAGGAGATTCGCGTCGAGTATCGCCCGGTCACCCCGGAAAATCGTCTGGACATGGTTGCTTCGGGAGAGATCGATATCGAATGCGGTTCTACGGTCAATAATTTCGAACGCCGCAAACGCGTCGCTTTTTCGCCGACCATTTTCGTCACCGGCATCACACTGTGTTGTCGGCATCGCCGGCATGGAAAACATAAAGGCGGTCGGCAAAACCGGCGGTCTGGCGCTGTTGTATTTCGAAATCGTCAGCACCATTTCGCTGATCATCCGCCTAATGATCGTCAATGTCGTCGCGCCGGGAACCGGGATGAACGTTGGCCCACTCTGAATCTGGGTGTTGATCAGTCCGACCCCGAGGCGTGACCCGAGCCACCACGCTGTGGCCACGCGTCAGGTCCTTTACGTCAGGAACCCTTGATGTCAGCGATTAGCCGCGAATACGGACGATCAGGCGCTGAATGAAGTCAAGACTGTTCCACCAGCGCACACCGTTTTCCAGTACTCGCAAACCCATTTCCGTCAGCCGCAGCATGTGCGTGCCCAACTCGGTGACGCCGCTTTCGGCGATGGCGCCGGTCTTGAGCAGAAATTCGGCAATCACCGGCTGCACCTGTTGACCATCGATCATCCATCGCGTGCCAAACCCGTCCTGATCACCCGGCAACATCAATAACGGACGGGATCTGCCCATGAACTGCATCACCTCGAGAGTCTGGGCCCGACAAGGTATCAAGGGGGGCGAAGCGGAATGCATGCAAGTTCTCCGTAGGAATCAATTATTGGTAGTGAGGTATGTCTGGAGACGACGTAAAACCGGCGGAATGACACACCAATATGGCGGCCAGGGTTACTGATTTCAAGCGTCCGGCGCCCGGTTCGGGAGGTCTCAACATTCATTTTAGGCACTGATCGCGATTCCTGCTTTACCAGACATCAACGTCAATCACTGATTTGCCTGTCGTTCGTCAGCCTAGTCATGCTGCCCCGAAGACGATGGTTCGACCATGACACAGAACAAAAAATGTACCGTTCCGCCTGTGCCAAATCGGTCGGTCAGTCACGATCTACCTTCGCCAGACATTGGGAACGCCGGAGCACGATGATAGGATTGCGCCGTTTCGTCGCGAGTCCCCGTTTGGCGGTGGATCTGCGGCCCACCCGCTGGATGCCCCCTCCAGCAACGTTTGGATCTACCCCTCTTTCGGACTCTTGCCCCAACCATGCTCCGTCTAGACCAACTCGCCACGCGCCATGTCGGTCCGTTGTCGTTGACCATTGCCGCCGGTGAATGCGTTTGCGTGCAAGGCGCTTCAGGAAGTGGCAAGTCGTTGTTGTTGAGGGCGATCGCCGATCTCGATCCGCACGACGGCGAAATTTACCTCAACGACCTCGCCTGTTCGGCACAGCCGGCGGCGCGCTGGCGCGCTTCGGTGACTTTGTTGATGGCCGAAAGCCAGTGGTGGGCCGAGCGTGTCGGCGAGCATTTCCCCGTAGGCGTCGACCCGGCCTGGCTTGATGGGCTGGCCTTGCCGAAAGATGCGCTCGACTGGACGGTGGCGCGCTGTTCGACCGGCGAACGGCAGCGACTAGCGCTGCTGCGCGCGTTGATGGGCCAACCAGCGGTGCTGCTGCTCGACGAACCAACCGGCAACCTCGACGAGCAGAGCGCCCGATTGGTTGAATCCCTGCTGGCCGATTACCGCCGATGCCGGCAGGCGACGCTGCTGTGGATCAGCCATGACGAACGGCAGGCCGCGCGGATCGCCAGCCGCCGCTTTCTGCTCAGCGACGGACAATTGACCGCCCTGCCCCAATGAGCGTCATCGTCTTGTCGCCGCTCGACTTGTCGCTGGCTGCGCTACTGATCCTGGCGCTGGCTGCGTTGTCGCGCCACTTGCGACTTGGCGTCGAACGGCAGTTGCTGCTGGCGGCGGCGCGCAGCACCCTCCAGTTGCTGCTGATCGGCCTGGTTCTGAAAGTGCTGTTCGACCACGCCAATCTGCTATGGGTCACGTTGATCGCCGGGGTGATGCTGCTGGTCGCCGGTCGCGAAGTGATCGCCCGGCAGAAGCGGCGTCTCCTCGGCGTCTGGGGATTCACGATCGGCACACTGTCGATGTTCGTCTCGGCGTTCGCGGTGACGGTACTGGCGCTGACCTGCATGATCAGTACCACGCCTTGGTACGCGCCGCAATACGCGATCCCGCTGCTCGGCATGATCCTTGGCAATACGATGAACGGCATTTCGCTCGGCCTGGATCGGCTGACGCAGGACGCCTTCAGCAAACGCGCGGTGATCGAAACGCGACTGGCGCTCGGCCAGGACTGGCGACAAGCGATTGCCGACAGTCGTCGCGAAACGATCCGCGTCGGATTGATCCCGATCATCAACGCCATGGCCGCTGCCGGCATCGTCAGCCTGCCGGGAATGATGACCGGTCAGATCCTCGCCGGCACGCCGCCGGTCGAAGCGGTCAAGTACCAGATCCTGGTGATGTTCCTGATCGCCGGCGGCACCGGCTTCGGTACCGCGGTCGCCGTCGGCCTGGCGGCCCGACGATTGTTTGACGAACGGCAACGGCTGCGGCTCGATCGTTTGCGCAACGCCTGAACGCAGCACAACACCCTGTTCAGCGCGAGCGAACGAAATCGAAATCGGCGCTATTGCGTTCGTCGATGAACAGGTGCGCAGGCTCCGTCGACGCCAGCTTACGGCAAGTGACGATGACGTTCGACAGTTGTTGCCCTTTTTGCAGCACTTCGACGGCACAGCGACCATAAACCTCCTCGATCGTCGCCAGCAGATTACGGCTGTATGGCGTGGTCAAGGCGCTGTCGAGAATCAGGTTGGCGATTAGCGCGCCGTCTTCGTCGAGAATTCGCCGCGTCGCGCGCCAGAATTCACGGGTCACCAAGTGGCCGGGAATCGAGGTGTGCGAGCTGTAGACATCGACCACCACCGCCGCGAAACGCTGTTCGGTACGGACCACGAAGCGGCGTGCGTCGTCAGCGATAAATTCGCCACGCACCGGCTGGCGCAGAAAATGCGTCTCGGCGATGCCACGCACCGCCGGATCGATATCGACATAGGTATACCGATTGTGCGTTTCCCGATGCGAGAGCGTAAAGCCGCCGGCGCCGAGGACGAGAATATTGCGGTCGCGGAACCCCAGGTCATCAAGCAACATGCCGCGGATGTGGCGGATATAGCGGGCATAATGCGGTGGTTCCGCTTCGTCGATCAACGAAGCGAACGAATTGTTGTTTTTCAGCGCCCGGCCATTCAGTGCGTCGGCGAACTGGGCTGGCACCACCAGATAACTGGCATAAGCGGTTTCGATTTCCGGCCGCAGCCAGGCGTTGGCGACGACGGTCGATGTGGCGGCGAGCAGCGCGGCAAACAGCGCCTGGCGACGTGGCCAGCATAGCAACAGGTAGCCGACGATCAGCAACAGCGCGCACAGCGCCACCGCCGCTGACACACCCAGCCACTGCATCACCAGTAACGAAAGCGACAATGAACCGAGGAACGAACCGAGCGTCGAGTAATACAGCGTCCGCCCACTGGCTTCACCGACCCGCTGGTGCTGGATCAGGTTGCTGAGAATCGGCACCGTCTGCCCGAGCAGCCAGGCGATCGGGCAAAGCACGCCGCTGATCAGTAGCAAATAAGCCAGCCCCGACGGCGGCATGGCGACAAACAGACCGTCGATTACTGCGCCGGACAACCCGACGCCGATCAGCACCGCGGCGTACAAGAAATTTTTCGCCACCGTGCGCTGAAAATCGTCGGCGACCCGCGCGCCGGTCTGGTAGCCAAGCGCCAAAGCCAGCAGGAAGAAGCCGATAGTCGGCGCGGTGACGACGATCGCACTACCCAGGTGCGGCACCAGTTGGCGCAGGGCGATCACTTCGGCACCCAGCGAACAGAAACCTTCGATGAACACCACCGCGAACAACCGCCAACGCGCCAGTTCCATCGCGTTCACCGCTCGAGAGCCGGGACACGCCCCACGGGCGGCCGGCGGCCGGGAGTCAAGGCATGTCGAGCAAGGCGCCGACCAGATCCTCGTCCAGCGATTCGCCGGCGGGAACGAGCAAGGTCTCGTCGCTGTCCAGCGACGTCATGGGGTCGAACACCGTTTCGGCCGCCGGATCGACCCCGGTCTGGCTCGGCGTCTCTGCCGCCGCGCGACGGGTCTGCAGCATCTCCGACGTCAATTGCAGGCGGTCGAGCAGCGTCGGGTAATCGATGTTTAAGAGCCGCTGGATCGCCGCCAGATCGTCGGGAATCGCCGCATCGCTCCAGCCGTCGATCGAATGCCGGGCCAGATCGACCGCCAGCTTGACGTTCTGCACCCGCGGCAAATGGGCGTTGGCGTCGTCCATCAAGGTGACCAGCAAATCCGGCAGATGCCAGGCGTGGCACAGCGCCAACTGCAGGTCGGTCAACGGAAAACCGAGCACCTGCTGCTGCACATGGGCGCTGCGCAAGGATTTGTCGGCGCGCAACTGCCCCTGGATATCCATCGCCTGCTCCGGCGCGAAACACCACAGCAGGATTTCGGCGGTGTCGTGCAGCAGCGCCGCCAGCGCCACTTCCTCGACGTTCAGGTCGTAGCGTGCGAAAGCCCACTCGTAGGCGTAGCGGGAAGCGCGCTGAGTGCGCATGATCACTTGCAGCACGCCGAGCAGCGCCGCCGGTTTGTCGCTCAACTTTTCTTCCAGGGTCAGCGGCTGGTCGAACTTGCGGAAAAATGGTTCGACACCGAGCATCATCACCGCGTGCGCGACGTTGGTGATTTCGCGGTGCAGATGCCGACTGCGGAATTCCTGGATGAAAGCCAGTACGCGCAAAGCCAGCAGCGGATCGTGCAGGACGATTCTGGTGATATCCCGCCCATTCACTTGCTCGAGATCGGCCCGCGCGGTGGCCAACTGTCGCGCCGTCTGGCGCAGGATCGGCAACTCGGCTTCGCTGAAAAACTTCAACCAGCCTTCGAGGTAGGATTGCTGCGACGAACTCATCGACTCGTTCTTTTCTGAACAAAAGCGAACGGACCACCGGACGCCACCGATCACGGCAGGAACTGCCCGGCAGGTTCACTACCATCGTAGTCAGTGCCACTGGGACCCGCAAGCCGTTGGAGCGCACAGTGTGCATTCGTTCACGTTCGACGGTCATCCCCTAAAAACGCTCGTCCGGGCGCAGCAAACGCCATTGCCCAACCGGCAGCCTGCCCAGCGCGACGCTGCCGATACGCACCCGTTTGATCTGCAGTGCCTGCAAGCCGAGCTGCCGACACATCTCGGCGATTTGGCCGGCACGCGATTCGCGCAGCACCATGCGCAGCAGCAGATCGCTAGACAGCGAGACCTGCGCGTGCTTCAAGCGTACGCCATCGATGTTCAAACCGTAGCGCAGCCGTTCGAGTTCCTCCGTTGCCGGCGTGCGGTCGATGCGCACGTGAAATTCGCTTTCGATGCGCGCGTCAGTCAGTCGTCGGGCAACGCTGCCTTGCTCGGTAAACACCTGCATGCCGCACTCGTCCACCGACAGGCGAGCAACCGGCGACAACCTGGACAAGAGGCTGGCCGGCAGGCGTCGTCCCGGTGGATCTTCGCCCCAGTGGTTGCTGGCGGCAAGCGCTGCCACGGCGGTTGCCACCGGGCCGGGGTGATGAAAAATAACGGTCACCCCGGCGGCGGTGTGCCGCTTCGCCACCTCGGCGATCTCGACCCGCGCTTTCGGGCTGACCCGGGCGCCTAGGCGATCAACCACCGCGCCATCGACGCGGATCCAGCCGTTTTCCAGCCACTCGTCAGCCTCGCGCCGCGAGCAGCCGGTCAATTCGCAAACTCGTTTCGCCAAGCGCGGCAACTCCCTGGCTGGACCACGCGCCGGCTCGACGATGCCCTCCTGCGGCGGCACGCCACTTCGAGGCGATGCCCCGCCGGGTGATGGCATGGGCTTTGCCGGTTCTGGCGGTAAATCCACCGTCGCCGCTCGTGGCTTGGGCGGCGAAGCGCGCACGCCAGTACTGCGGGCAATGCCGCGCGGCGGGTACACCCGCTCGCCTGGCCTCGCCGACTGGCGATTGGTCGCCCGGCCAGCGGCAACCGGTGCCGGATCGGTGGCCACCGTCTCCTGTTCGCCCGATGTCGCCGACAATGCCAGCCGATCGACGACCCCCGCCGGCCGACGATCAGAGACAACCCTTTGCCGGCGCTCGGCAATCGCCGGTCGCTGCCGCTCGACGTTTGCCAAAGCCGGGCGCTCGATTTCGTCGGTCACCATCGCCACCGGGGCGGGCGATCGACTGCTGGCAGCCGTGTACGTTTTGCCAGCTTTTGGCGGCATCGAACGCTGCTCTGGCCGCTGCTCGCCGGTTTTCTTTGCGGTCTCACCCCGAACAATGGTTCGCTGGGCGGTTTTAAGACCCTGGCGCAGCGGTTTGCGAAAGGTGGCGACATCGCCGGCGGCACGCGCTGTCGCCGGCTTATTCGGCAATTTGAGGATCGGACGAGACATCGAAAGGCTTTCAATCAACGGTAAAGCGGGAGCGCAAAGCCACTTCGGCAGCCTCACAGCATCGGTCAGCGACTCACAGGTCGTCAGACGCAAACAGTTTACGCTATCAACCCTCAAATGCGTGCGCAGAACTGGATAAGTCGACGTTTCCTGGGGATGAGCCTTCCCTCGAATTTTCGTTTTCCAAAAGTGACGAAAAATTGAGTCACTTCATGAGCGAGACATGAAGATGCCGCCACCGGTATTCACGCTGGAGTCCAGGGAGCTGGCGTTCAAGACGGTGAAGGCAGCGACGAAGATCCACCCAGACGACGCGGCGAGCCGGACGGTAACGTCAGAAGCGAGGGAACTGCCTAGAGTCCAAAAGCGCTTACGCCAGTTCGCCGCGCTGGTCTTCGTCATAAAATCGCATCGATCGACGTGTGCTACAATCTCACGAGTTGATCAAGTCCTACCAAGCCAAGAACGCTCATCGAGCGGTGGTAATGGCAAGCCGCTGGTTGTCCGGTTTTAAGGCCCGCGCACGCACTGTGTGACGCTTCACGGGGAGACCGGCGAGGGATGAAGGCCTGTGTGGTTGGACGCCTGATTTCCGCAAGCCAGAGGCGATCTTTGGCTTTCGTTTTGTCAAAAACTGACTCCGCTTGGAAACCTCCCCTTGCGGGAATCTAATGTGGAATGACAGAGGCGCAGCCTCTGTCAAGTTGTTTCGCCCGGTCACGGGCGTGAATTGAAACATTGAGGTTGCATGATGCCCGTAGTCTCACTGCCCGATGGCTCCCGCCGGGAATTCGCCCAGCCGATCACCGTCCTCGAGCTTGCCGCCAACATTGGCAGCGGCTTGGCGCGCGCCGCCGTGGCCGGCAAGATCGATGGACGGCTGGTTGATACCTCGTTCGTCATCGATCGGGACGTCGATTGCGCGATCATCACCGCCAAGGAGCCGGCGGGGTTGGAGGTCATCCGCCACTCGACGGCGCATCTGTTGGCCTATGCGGTCAAGGAGCTTTTTCCAGCCGCCCAGGTGACGATCGGTCCGGTGATCGAAAACGGTTTCTACTACGACTTCGCCTTTCAACGGCCATTCACGCCGGAGGATCTGCAGAACATCGAAAAGCGCATGGCCGAACTGGCCAAGCGCGATTTGCCGGTGACGCGCGAGGTTTGGCAGCGGGATGAGGCGATCGGACTGTTTCACTCGTTGGGCGAGCATTACAAAGCCGAATTGATCGAAGCCATTCCGGCGGGTGATGAAATCTCGCTCTATCGCGAGGGCGACTTTGTTGATCTTTGCCGCGGTCCGCATGTCCCATCGACCGGCAAATTGAAAATATTCAAACTGATGAAAGTGGCGGGCGCCTATTGGCGGGGCGACCATCGCAACGAGCAACTGCAACGCATTTACGGTACCGCCTGGGCCAGCAAGGAGGATCAGGACAGCTACCTGCACATGCTCGAAGAAGCCGAGAAACGTGACCACCGCAAGCTTGGTCGGCAGCTCGATCTGTTTCATCTGCAGGACGAAGCGCCGGGCATGGTTTTCTGGCACGCCAAGGGGTGGTCGATCTGGCAGGAAATCGAGCAATACATGCGCCGCGTCTATCAAGCCAACGGCTACCTGGAAGTTAAATGTCCACAGATCCTCGACCGGTCGTTATGGGAGAAATCCGGGCACTGGGACAATTACAAGGACAACATGTTCACCACCGAGTCGGAAAAGCGCGACTACGCGATCAAACCGATGAACTGTCCAGGCCATATCCAGATTTTCAACTCCGGGCTACGTAGTTACCGCGACCTGCCGCTGCGTTATGGCGAGTTCGGTTCCTGTCATCGGAATGAACCCTCTGGTGCCCTGCACGGCATCATGCGCATTCGCGGCTTCACTCAAGACGACGGCCATATTTTTTGCACCGAGAATCAGATTCAATCGGAAGTCGCCGATTTCATCGTCCTGGTGCGCAAGGTGTATGACGATTTCGGTTTTCGTGACATCGGTATCAAATTGGCGCTACGTCCGGAAAAGCGCGTCGGTTCGGACGAGGTATGGGACAAGGCCGAATCGGCCTTGCGCGAGGCACTGAAATTCTCCAACTTGCACTGGGACGAGCTGGCCGGCGAAGGGGCTTTTTATGGGCCGAAAATCGAATTCCACGTCAAGGATGCCATCGGCCGGTCGTGGCAATGCGGCACGGTGCAAGTCGATTTCTCGATGCCACAACGGCTGGCCGCCGAATATGTCGGCGAGGACAACAGCCGACATACGCCGGTGATGCTGCATCGGGCGATTCTCGGTTCGCTTGAGCGATTCATCGGCATCCTGATCGAGAATCATGCCGGAGCGATGCCTTTGTGGCTTTCGCCGGTCCAAGCCGTGGTCATCAATATTTCGGAAAAGCAAGAGCGATACGCCGCCGACGTGGCGGCGGCATTGCGGGCGGCCGGCCTGCGTGTCGAAGCCGATTTGCGTAATGAAAAAATTACCTATAAAATACGAGAACATAGCTTGAACAAACTGCCATACCAGATCGTCGTTGGCGACAAGGAAGTGGCAGCCAATTGGGTGACCGTGCGCACACGCGGTGGAGGGGACCTGGGACAGATGCCGGTAGAGGCCCTGATCAGGCGACTACTCGACGAAGTCGAGGCGCGTAGTGGCACGGTTTAACTTTCCTTATGAACAAGGAGTCTGAGCCATCGCAATACAAAAGGCGCAACGCGTTAACGAAGAGATCAACGCACCGGAAGTCCGACTGGTCGGAGTGGACGGCGAACAACTGGGAGTGATGAATGTCAGGGCGGCTTTGGCTTTGGCTGAGGAAGCGGGAGTCGATCTGGTCGAGATCGCTCCGATGGCGCATCCGCCAGTCTGCCGCATCGTCGATTTTGGCAAGTTCAAGTACCAGGAACAAAAACGCCAGCACGAACAGAAGCTGAAGCAGAAGCAGGTACAGGTCAAAGAAGTCAAACTGCGACCCGGCACCGACGAAAATGACTACCAGATCAAATTGCGCAACATGACGCGCTTTCTGGAAGAAGAAGACAAAGTCAAAGTCACTTTGCGTTTTCGTGGCCGGGAAATGGCGCACCAGGATATCGGGATGCGTCAGATCGAAAGAATACGTACCGACCTTCAGGACGTGGCCATCGTCGAGCAAATGCCGAAGATGGAAGGGCGTCAGATGGTGATGGTGCTGACACCGAGCCGTAAAAAATAAGCCCGGTGCCGAAAGGAGCAGCAAACAAGTGATGTCGGGTCTGAAGCGCTCCCGCCGGGAGACACCTGACAGCATGTCATAAACAGGAGCAGCCAATGCCCAAAATGAAAACCAAGACTGGCGCGAAGAAACGCTTCAAGATCAGTCCCAGCGGCCGCATCAAGCGCTCGCATGCGTACAAGCGACACATTCTGACCAAGAAGGACACCAAGACCAAGCGTCAATTGCGCGGGGTAACCGCCGTGCATGATGCCGACAAGGCCGTTGTCCGTTTGATGTTGCCATACGCCTGAGGAGATAGAAGATGCCCCGAGTAAAGCGTGGAGTCACCGCGCACGCGCGCCACAAAAAAGTCCTTGCCCTAGCCAAAGGCTACCGCGGTCGCCGCAAGAACGTATATCGCGTCGCCAAACAGGCGGTAATGAAAGCCGGGCAATACGCCTATCGCGACCGTCGTCAGCGGAAACGTCAATTCCGCAGCCTGTGGATCGCCCGGATCAACGCTGCCGCCCGGGAATTGGGCATGAAATACAGCACTTTGATGAACGGGCTGAAAAAAGCGCAGATTGATATCGACCGTAAGGTATTGGCGGATCTGGCTGTTTTTGATAAGCCCGCTTTTGCCGCTCTGGCTGGTCAAGCCAGGGCACAGCTCGATTCCTGAAAACGACGTCTGTCTGAAAAGGAGGCGCGAGCCTCCTTTTTTCGCTGAACCATGCCCAACTTCGAACATATAGTCGAGGTCGCGACCGCCGCTTTCGCGACGATCGACGACCCGGACGCTCTGGAACAGGCCAAGGCCGGCTTTCTCGGTAAAAGCGGTCAGATCACCGGCCTGCTGAAAAATCTGAGTACCCTGCCCCCGGACGAGCGCAAAACGACAGGCGCGGCGATCAATCGCGCCAAGGATGCCATTGAGGCAGCACTCGGCGAACGTCGGGAGGCGATTCGTCGGCTGGCCCTGGAAGCGCGCTTGGCGGAAGAAGCGTTGGACGTGACTTTACCGGGTCGCGGTCAGGCGCGTGGCGGCCTGCACCCGGTAACCCGAACACTCGAGCGGATCGAGGAACTGTTCCGTTCGATTGGCTTCGAAGTGGCCGATGGTCCGGAAATCGAAGAGGATTTCCATAACTTCACCGCGCTGAACACGCCCGAGGATCACCCGGCGCGTTCGATGCACGATACC
>JAEUOJ010000025.1 GCA_016789495.1 Accumulibacter sp.
GGGCCAGTAAAGCGAATTTGTCCGGCGCCGCCTGCACCTCTTTGAGTACGTTCTCCGCCTGGTTGCGAGCCTTATCCTTATCCGCTGGGCTGTTGGCGACGATCAGTATATGGCTGGCGCGCCGCTCCTCGTCCTGCTGATAACGGTCACGGTGACTTTCGTACCAAGCGGCGACCTCGGCATCACCGACACGCACTTGACCGAGCAGGGCATCGAGCGATAACACCAGGTATTCCGCCCGGGCCTGTTCTGCGATCTCGAAACGCTTGGCGTTGTCGTCGTAATATTTTTGGACGGCGACCGGATCTAAGGTCACCTGGCTGGCGAACGTCGACGCGGCGATCCGCGATTCGGCCACCTGACGCTGTTCGGATTGCACGCGCAACATGGTGTCGGTTGAGGTGGAGCCGGCAAAGCCGGTTTCACCGATCGCCAGCACCAGTTGTTGCAAGGTTAAATCCTGGCGCACCTGGGCGACGAATTGACCTTCCGTCTTCCCCTGCCGGGCGAGAGCCGCCTGGAATAGCGGCATTGAGAACTGGCCGTTCTCCTGCAATCCCGGAATCTTGCTGATCACATCACGTATCTGGGCGTCGCTGACCTCGAGTCGGTTTTTCGATGCCTCGAGCAATAACAGCCGCTGATCGATCAAGGAGTTCAGCACCGCTCGTTTGACTTCCGGGGTGTTCATCGACTCGGCGTCAAAATTGCTACCCAACGCTTGCCGTAGCCGTTCCTGCTGGCTGCGCCAGGCTTGCTCGAACTGTGGCATCGTGATCTTGCTGTCGCCAACCTTGGCCAGATCGGCACCAGCGCCGGGGTCACGCACGTAGGAATCGATTCCCCACAAGGCGAATGGCAAAGTGATCACCGCCAGGAAGATCTGTACGATCCTCTTGTTATTGCGAACGCTGTCGAAAAACATGGTGGTAGCTCGCTAACTCTTTGAACGATCATGCGAAAAAAAAAGGCGAACTGGCGTTCGCCCGTGGGCTGTGGCGGAGTGGACGGGGCTCGAACCCGCGACCCCCGGCGTGACAGGCCGGTATTCTGACCAACTGAACTACCACTCCAAAATACGGCGAAATGCTGGAAACGGCCCGGCTATAACTGGTGGGTGCTGACGGGCTCGAACCGCCGACATCCAGCTTGTAAGGCTAGCGCTCTACCAACTGAGCTAAGCACCCCTGTGACGACCGAATGGATGAGTCCAGAGTCTAGCGCATCGCCAAACGCTTGGCCAGACTGAGGCCACAGTTCCAGGGCAGATTCACACTTCTGTAAGAAGTAACGGCGATCAGATCGGCTCTGGCGTTTACCGCCGACCGGTGACGATTAATTGACGCTTTCCTGAACCGGCAATGCCAGTCTATTCGACGCATCCATCAGTTGGCTGATCGTCTCCTGTATCAACGATCGGCTGTTCTGACCGTGCGAAGCACCCGAGCGGACTACCACTCTCGAATGGAGACACAGCAAAAGGATCTGATATTAATATGTTGATCTGATGAAGGCTTGGTTTTCCCGGTCAAAAAATGGCTTCGGCGGGAACCAATTCTGGGTTCTATCATGAGGATGGGCAAGTTTGTCGCACTGGAGGGCGACGGCTGACCATCTGAGGGGATTCCCGAGAGGATCATTGGCGATGGCAAAAACCATTTTTCTGGTCGACGACTCGGCGACCATTCTATTAAGCGTATCGAATATTCTCCGCAAAGCCGGTTTTGCCGTCGAAAAGGCGGCAAACGCTGAAGAGGCGATGAAGAAGTTTTCCGCCAGCGTGAAGGTCGACCTGCTGATCACCGATTTGAACATGCCTGGCATGAATGGCATCGAACTGATCAAAAAAGTCCGGAATCTACCGTTGTACCGTTTTCTGCCGATCCTTTTCCTGACCACCGAGTCGCAGCAAAGCCGCAAGGTGGAAGCGAAAGCCGCCGGTGCGTCCGGCTGGATCGTCAAACCGGCTACCGCCGACGATCTTTTGCACACCATCAAACTGGTGATCAAATAAAGCTCTCTGTGAACCGTACCATCAACAAGGTTGTCCGGCGGTATCCGCCGTGTGCTCGGCTGACCGGTTTGGTGACGAGCCAAACTCAGCGGAGTCTGCGGGCACAGGCGCACTCAATTGCCGAGATGCTCGGATGTCGTGATGATGATATGGAAATCCTCACGATCGAGCTGCTGAAGCAGAGGCTGCAACAGCTGCAACACGTATTCGCCAATGATGAAGCTGAACATCAGGGAAATACCCCTGACCGAACCGCCGGCAAGTCTTGTCCGACGGTCACGTCTGCCGATCGCTCCAACCCGACCTCGTCGTCCTCTGCCGTCAAGCTGGCGCGTCGAATCTCGGATCGTTTTGAATGCCATCGGTGAAAAGAGGACCGCTCCTATGAGGCAACGGTCGCCGCCAACCTGGCGATCCAGGAAGAAATGACCATCTATCAAGCAAGCGCCGGTGCTCAAGAAGCGTTTGCTCGAAGCGCTGATCACCACTGAACACCTCGAGTTCGATTTGTCAGAGGGGACGAGTATGGATAGCGCGGGGCTTCAGTTGCTGATTCTGCTCAAACGTGAAGCCCTGGCGCGTGAAAAAAACTGACGATCGGCGCCCATGGCGCTGCGGTCCAGCAAATGTTCGATTTCTGCAATCTCGCTGGCAATTTTGGTGGCCCGGTGGTGATCACCGCCAGCGATTGACCCTGTCTTTGGCAGATGAACCCCGGTTACCCGTGTCGGCCTCGACAGGGCGTTATCAACGTAAGGAAGGTCCATGGATGAAGAACTGACCAGCCTGTTCGTCAATGAATGTCGTGACCAATTGTTGGCCATGGAGGATGGTTTGCTGTGCCTGGAACAAGACCCCGAAAACGCCGATAGCATTGGAGCGATTTTTCGCGCGGCGCATACGATCAAGGGAGGGGCTGGGGTAGTCGAATGCCAATTCATGGAACGGTTTACACACAAGGTAGAAAACGTTCTGGACAAATTGCGGAACGGGGAACTTCCGGTCAGCGGTGAACTGTGCACTCTGATCCTCGAATGCTGCGATCACCTCGGCGCCTTGTTGGAGGTTTTCGCCAACGGCTTGCCGCAACCGGCGCCGGAAGTGCAAGCACGCGGTGACGTACTGCTCAATCGACTGACCGAACGATTCCTGCTCGACGCACCGACGGCGGCGAGCGAGGTGCACTTGCCGGTTGAACACGCCGATGAGGTCGAAACCTCTGGTGGCGGGATCGTCAATACCGACGCCTGGCACATTTCGATCCGCTTCGGGACGGAGGTGCTCAAGTACGGCATGGACCCGCTGTCATTCCTGCATTATCTGTGCTCGCTTGGCGAGATCACCGCCATCGAAACGATCACCGACGGCATGCCGCCAGCCGGACTGATGGACCCCGAGTGTTGTTACCTCGGTTTTGAAATTCATTTTCAGACACGGGCTTCAAAAGCCCAGATCGAACAAGTTTTTGAATTCGTGCGCGACGATTGCACCCTGCACATTCTGCCGCCGAACTCGAAAATCGACGAGTACCTGAAGCTTATCGATCAACTTCCCGAAGACAGCATGCGGCTGGGTGAAATTCTGGTTCGCGCCGGTGCGTTGACCCAAAGCGAGCTTGATGACGGGCTGCGCGCGCAATGCCGCGCCAGGCAATCGGCGGACGACTCGCCGTCGATTGGTCGTGTGTTGGTCGAACAGAACGTCGTCCATCAAGTGGTCGTCGAAGCCGCCGCCAGCCGGCAGGCGGCGGTCGGCGAGAAAAAGACTGTCGAAGCACGGATGATTCGCGTTCATGCCGACAAACTCGATCATCTGATCGATCTGGTTGGCGAAATGGTCATTTCTGGTGCTGGTGCCAACCTGTTGGCACAACGCAGTGGCCAGTCAGAGTTGCTGGAGAGCACTTCGGTTTTGTTGCGATTGGTCGAAGACATCCGTGATGCGGCTTTGCAACTGCGAATGGTGCAGATCGGCGAAACTTTCAATCGTTTCAACCGGGTAGTCCGAGATGCCTCACTCGAGATGGGAAAGTCGATCGAACTGGTGATCACCGGCGCCGAAACCGAACTCGATAAATCGGTGGTCGAGAAGCTCGGCGATCCGTTGATGCATCTGGTGCGCAACGCCATCGATCACGGCATCGAAGCCGCCGAAGTGCGCATGGCTCGCGGCAAATCGCCGACGGGCACTCTGCGACTCAATGCCTGCCATGATTCAGGTAGCGTCGTCATTGAGGTCATTGATGACGGTGGTGGGCTTCCGAAGGAAAAAATTCGCCAAAAGGCGATCGACAAGGGCCTGATCGACGCTGGTGCGACGCTTTCGGATAATGAATTGGTCAATCTGATTTTCGAAGCCGGTTTTTCGACCGCCGAGCAAGTGACCAACATCTCCGGTCGTGGCGTCGGCATGGATGTCGTGCGCCGTAATATCCAAAGTCTGCGCGGGAGCATCAATGTCGACAACACCGAAGGCCAGGGGGCGACCTTCACCATTCGGTTGCCGCTGACATTGGCGATCATCGACGGATTCCTCACCGGCGTGGGGCGGGCAGCATACGTCGTGCCTCTCGAATCGGTAGTGGAATGTATCGAACTGTCCGAAGTGGGCGAGAAACGCAACTATCTCAATTTGCGCGGCGAGGTGCTGCCTTTCCTGCGTCTACGAGAAGTGTTCGCCATCGGCGGCGAATTACCTGCACGCCAGAATGTGGTCATTGTCCAATTTGCCGGTCAAAAGGCGGGGCTGGTGGTCGATACCCTGCTAGGCGAATTCCAGACGGTGATCAAGCCACTGGGTACGCTGTTCAAGCACCTGCGCGGAGTCGGCGGAGCGACGATTCTCGGTAGCGGCGAAGTGGCCTTGATTCTCGATGTTCCGGCACTGGTCAAGCGCGTCAGCTCGCTGGAAACCCTGTCGCACCGGAAACTTAGTCCGGCAACTCACTGATCAATTTGATCATTAACGGCACAGGGCAATTACATCGACTGTTTCGGGAAGCCTCGGGGATCGGTGCTCGGTCAAGCCTGAATTTGCCGAGACGCCAGCGATGTTTCTAGGTTCTAGGGCAGGGACGAAGGCAAGTTCGAATCGTGTGCCGACGCCGCAAGACACCCCTGCATGGCAACGGTTGACTTGCCGTCAAGAGTCTGCCGGCTTGCTTACTTCTACCATCGGCATCAGGTGACCCGATTGACGCTTGGGGCGACGCACGGCTCGACATGCCAGCAAAGGAAATGGTCGCTGTTGCCGATTCAACGATGGCAGGTCGATGTCCACCTAGCTATCTGACGATCGCTTCTTGACGTCGATCAACGGTACGACACCGGGAAATTCGAAACGCCGGCGATCCGCTTCGCAGGCTGTCAGCGGCTCGGTTTCGACGAGGGTGGCTAGTGAACGCCGTGTCAATTGTTGGTAAACCCGGGTCCCCTCGATTTTCCAGGCCATTTCCTGCTCGCTGAGCTCCCGCAGCACTTTCGCCGGAACCCCGGCAGCCAGTGAGCGCGGCGGAATCGCCATTCCTGCCTTGACGAAAGCACAGGCGGCAACGATCGACGATTCGCCGAGAAGGGCGTTGTCCATAATCACTGCATTCATGCCGACCATCGCATTGCGACCGACCCGGCAGCCGTGCAACACCGCGCCGTGGCCGATATGACCGTCTTCTTCGATGACCGTGTCGGTTCCGGGGAAGCCGTGCATGACGCAAGTATCTTGCACATTGACCCCCCGCTCAAGGATCAGCCGGCCGAAATCGCCGCGCAAGCTGGCACAGGGACCGACATAGCAGCCGGGACCGACGATTACGTCGCCGATCAATATCGCTGAGGGATGGACATAGGCGCTCGGGTCGATCACCGGAACGATGCCGTCTATGGCGAACACACGTGGGCGGGTCATCTATGGTTCTCCAGTATTGATCATGTGCATCCAAGGGTGATGGCGAGGCGGGGTCTCCACGCCAGTATCTGGCTATTGTAATGGCGGCAGGCGGTGCTGTTGGTGGCGGCGATCTGCTTCCGCCGCGTGGCATATGATGCGCCCCTGGTAAGCGCACAGTTCGCGTACTGATACGGAGAAATTATGTAACGAAGTGTGCGTCGAGTCGCACCGGACGGACGCTGGTGCGTTAAGAAGACAACCGGTGTGGTGCCGGATCATTCGGGATTCGAAAACCATGACTTTTTCCTTCGTTGCTGCAAACCACCGGCGGCGCTCGTGGATCGCGTTGCTGTGTGCTTTGTTTGTTTCCTTGTTGCTGATTACCCCAGTGAGGGCCGATCCGGCGGGGCGTGTCGGCCGTTTGTCCTGGTTTTCCGGCGCGGTCACGGTGCAGAGCCCCGACACCGACGACACGGCGGCGATGCTCAACTGGCCGTTGACCAGTGGTCACCGGTTGATTATCGGTCCGGATGCCCGGGCGGAAGTGCAGATCGGCTCGACCATGCTGCAGCTTGCTTCGCGCAGCATCGTCGAATTTGTGCAGGTGGACGACGAGCGGGTCCGGGTGCAACTGCTCGACGGCAGCCTGACGGCCAGACTCTATTCGCCGGAAATGGTGCACGAATTTGAAATCGTGACCCGCGAGGGCGGCTTCCAGCCGCTGACTGCCGGTTTTTTCCGTGTCGACGTCGATCATTCGAGCAGCGCGGGGACGGTGTATAGCGGACGACTGCGCTTCATGGCGTTTGATCAGACGGTGAATTTCGAAACCGGTCAGCGTGCGCAATTTTGGCACGACGGTCGGACGCAGCATCGCTTCTTGCTGCCGGAAAACGACGAATTCGCCCGCTGGGCCGCGGTGCGCGATCAGCAGTATGGCAATCCGTTGCAGGCGCGTTACGTGCCGGCGGAAATGACTGGTGCCAATCATCTCGACGCCTACGGCCGCTGGTACGACAGTCCCGAGTACGGCGCGGTCTGGTATCCGCAAACCGTCGCCGCCGATTGGGCGCCTTACCGTAACGGTCGTTGGGCCTGGGTCTCTCCGTGGGGCTGGACGTGGATCGGTATCGAACCGTGGGGATTCGCGCCGTTCCATTACGGTCGCTGGGTGTTTCATCGCAACGCCTGGGGCTGGGTGCCGGGGCAGCGGGTCAATCGTCCGGTCTACGCTCCGGCGTTGGTCGCCTGGCTCGGCAATCCAGGCAGCGCCGTCGCGCCGGTTGGCTGGTTTCCTTTGGCTCCACGAGAAGTTTACCGGCCGGCCTATCGCAGTAGCGAACTGTATCTGCGCGCGCTCAACGGTCCGCATGCGCCGCGCAATTTCAATTACCACGCTTTTCTGGCCAATCCGCAAGCCGCCGAGCAGGCTCGTTATGCGCACCATGGCCAACCGCGGGCAATGACGATGGTGCCGGCGGAAACCTTGTTGCATCGCCGGCTCGTCGGGGATGCGATCATTCCCGAACGTGACCGCCGACATTGGGCCGCTCAGCCGGTGCAGTTTCAGGCACCGGTCGCCGCGCCGCATGTCGATCGTCGGGAGGGTGATCGACGCGCGGATTTTGATCGACGTGAGAATGATCGTCGGCAGGAACTCGACCGACGGGCCGCAATGGAGCGCCGCCAGGAAATTGATCGACGTCGCGATGCCGAGCGCGCGCAGGAGACTGGCACGCTGAAGTCACGCGAAAACGGTGCGGTGTTACCAGGAGCCGGTCGTGCGCCGCGTCTGGAGCGTCCGGTGGACTCGACGCCTGCGACGCCTCCGGTGTCCGAACGGCCGGATCGTCAGGCGGTTCGTGGCACACCTTCCAGTAACATCCCGCCCGCCCCTGCCGGCGTGATGGTCGCGCCCGTGCCACCTGCCCGTTCGCCGCTCGGCACAATCGTTACCGATCGTCCGACGCTGGAAGCGGCGCGTCCGGTGTCTCCGCCGCGTTCTGATTCGGTTCGCTCGCCGGTCGGTGGGACGCTTGGCGACCGTCCGACGCCGGAAGCGCCGCGTCCGGTGCCTCCGCCGCGTTCTGAGTCGGTTCGCTTGCCGGTCGGTGGGGCGCTTGGCGACCGTCCGGCGCCGGAAGCGGCGCGTCCGGTGCCTCCGCTGCGTTCTGATTCGGTTCGCTCGCCGGTCGGTGGGGCGCTTGGTGACCGTCCTGCGCCGGAAGCGGCGCGCCCGGTGACTCCACCACGTCCTGAACGTATCGAACAGCGCCCGACACTCGCCGCGCCGCCGCCACTCCCGACGCCCGTCCCGCCGCGCGTCGAGCGTGCGCCGCTCGAAAATCGGCCTTCGGAGCGAGCAGTGCGACGAGACGATCCGCCAGGACACCCGGGAATGAATGGCGATCGGGCCAGGTCTCAGCCGTCACAACCGGTTCCTGTCTCCAGCCCGCCGCTTGGCGCGTCGATGCCTGCTGAGCGTTCAGCCCGCCCCGAGTCATCGGCGGATCCACGGGGTAGGCGCGAGCGGCACGACGAACGGCGTGGCCCGGGGATTCCCGATCGGCCGTGATGATCGTCGAGCCGACGAAAAGGTCGGGCTTCGACGGTAATTGTTGTCGAACAGCCTGTGTTCGTCATGACGCAGGCTCGGCGACAGTTCGCATCGGTCTGCTGACGGCCGTGCGTCAACCTGATAGGAATCACCGATGGCAAGCGAACCCAAAGTGAAGTTCTGTTGGCAGGACCCCTTTTTGCTCGATTCACAGTTGAGCGAGGATGAGCGTCTGCTGCGTGACGCCGTCTACGCGTTTTGCCAAGGGAGCTTGCTGCCCCGCGTCCGGGAAGCTTTCCGGCATGAGCGCCATGATCCGGGCGTTTTTCAGGAAATGGGCGCTATGGGTCTGCTTGGGCCGACCCTGCCTACCGAGTACGGCGGAGGCGGATTGAGCTATGTCAGTTATGGCTTGATCGCCCGAGAGATCGAACGCGTCGATTCGGGCTACCGATCGATGATGAGCGTGCAGTCGTCACTGGTGATGCTCCCGATCTATCTGTATGGCAGCGAGTCGCTGCGGCGTCGCTATCTGCCCCGATTGGCCCGTGGCGAATCGATCGGCTGCTTCGGTCTGACCGAAGCCAACCATGGCTCCGATCCGGGTGGCATGACCTGTCGCGCACGCGCCATCTCTGGCGGTTACCGTTTGTCGGGAAGCAAAACGTGGATCACCAATTCTCCACTCGCCGACGTGTTCGTGATCTGGGCCAAGGACGACATCGGTTCGATCCGCGGTTTCGTGCTCGACAAAGGGATGCCTGGACTGTCGGCGCCGATGATCCATGGCAAGATCGGCTTACGGACCTCGGTC
>JAEUOJ010000030.1 GCA_016789495.1 Accumulibacter sp.
GCCGCATACCCACTTCACGGGCGAAGTGTATGTGCTGTCGAAAGAAGAAGGCGGGCGCCATACCCCGTTCTTCAACAACTATCGGCCGCAGTTCTACTTCCGGACGACCGACGTGACCGGGGCGATCGCCATGCCGGAAGGGGTTGAAATGGTCATGCCGGGCGACAACATCCAGATGACCGTCAAGCTGATCGCGCCGATCGCCATGGAAGAAGGGTTGCGCTTCGCCATCCGCGAAGGCGGTCGGACCGTCGGCGCCGGCGTCGTCGCCAAAATCATCGAGTAATTCGGCAACCTTCGGATGGCACAGTCGCGCCATCCTCGCTCTTTGGAATGAGACATGCAAAGCCAAAAAATTCGCATCCGCTTGAAAGCATTCGACTATCGGTTAATCGACCAATCCGCGCAGGAAATCGTCGACACCGCCAAGCGCACCGGTGCCGTAGTGCGTGGTCCCGTACCGTTGCCGACCCGCATTCAGCGTTTTGACATTCTGCGTTCGCCGCATGTCGACAAGACTTCGCGAGACCAGTTCGAAATTCGTACGCATCTGCGGCTGATGGATATCATCGACCCAACCGACAAGACCGTCGATGCGTTGATGAAACTAGATCTGCCTGCAGGAGTTGACGTTGAAATTAAGTTGCAGTAGGGGTAGCTAACAGCTATAATCTCCGGCTTTCGTCGGGCAGCGGCAGTTGTCTCTGCCCGTTTTTGTTGGTAACACTCGCCGGCCAATCGTAGCCGGTCAGAGGAGAAAAAAGATGAGTCTAGGCCTTGTTGGGCGCAAGGTCGGCATGACGCGCATATTTACCGATGATGGTGTCAGTGTTCCGGTAACTGTGCTTGATGTGTCGAACAATCGTGTCGCTCAAATCAAAACACCACAAACCGATGGTTACTCGGTGGTGCAGGTTGCTTTCGGTAAGCGCCGTCCTTCGCGGGTGAATAAGCCTTTGGCGGGCCATCTGGCCAAGGCTGGCGTCGAGGCTGTTCGTGGCTTGAAAGAGTTCAGCGTTGCCGAAGACGATTTGGCAAGTCTCAAGCCGGGCGATTCGCTTGATGTGAGCATTTTTGCCGCCGGTCAAAAAGTCGATGTCACCGGGCAGACGATCGGCAAAGGTTTCTCTGGTTCCATCAAGCGCCATCAGTTCTCTTCGCAAGGTGCGGCACACGGAAATTCGGTCTCCCATAAGGCGCCCGGTTCGACGGGTATGGCACAGGATCCGGGCCGTGTATTTCCTGGCAAGAAAATGGCGGGCCATTATGGGGCGGTCAAGCGTACGCAGCAAAATCTGGAAATCGTTCGCGTTGATGTCGAGCGGCAGTTGCTGTTGCTGAAAGGCGCGGTCCCCGGTTCGAAGGGGTCGGACGTAGTCGTGCGGCCAGCAGTCAAGGCGGGGGCATAAATGGAACTCAAGCTTATCAATGAGCAAGGGCAGGAGGCCAGCCGCCTGGAGGTGTCGGATCTGTTGTTTGGTCGTGAATACAACGAGGCGCTGATTCATCAGGTGCTGGTGGCCTATCAGGCCAATGCCCGCCGTGGCGAGCGCGCACAGAAGGACCGTCATCAGGTTCGGCATACCACCAAGAAGCCTTGGCGGCAGAAGGGTACTGGACGGGCGCGTGCGGGCATGTCATCTTCGCCGATCTGGCGCGGGGGTGGGCGGGTATTTCCTAATTCGCCGGATGAAAACTTCAGCCAGAAGCTGAATCGTAAGATGTATCGCGCCGGCATGGCGGCGATTCTTTCCCAACTGGTTCGTCTGGATCGGCTGGCGGTGATTGACGGTTTCTCGGTTGACGCACCGAAGACCAAGTTGTTTGCAAACAAAATCAAAGAAATGGGTTTTGACTCGGTCATGGTGGTCACCGATGATCTGAGCGAAAACGTCTTCCTCGCCTCACGAAATCTTCCCAATGTGCTGGTGGTTGAAGTGCGGCACGCCGATCCGGTGTCGTTGGTGCATTTTCCGAAAGTGTTATTGACGAAAAGTGCGGTCGCCAAGTTCGAGGAGATGTTGGGATGAGTCAAGAACGTTTGCTCCAGGTGCTGTTGGCGCCACAGATCTCCGAGAAGGCGACGTTTATCGCCGACAAAAATGAGCAGGTGATATTCCGAGTGCTGCCCGATGCGACCAAGCCGGAAGTGAAGGCTGCGGTTGAGTTGTTGTTCAAAGTCAAGGTCGAGTCGGTGCAGATCGCCAACGTCAAAGGCAAGTGCAAAAAATTTGGTCGGACGATGGGTCGCCGCAAAGGGTGGAAAAAGGCCTATGTCTCACTCATGCCGGGCCAGGAAATCAATTTTGTCGATGGAGGGGTGGTCTGATGGCGCTCGTCAAAGTCAAGCCTACGTCGCCCGGTCGCCGGGCTGTCGTTCGGGCGGTCAATGCGAACTTGCACAAGGGGGCGCCGGTCGCTGGCTTGCTCGAGCCGCAATCCAAGACGGCGGGCCGAAATCACAGCGGTCGAATCACCAGTCGGCATCAAGGGGGCGGGCACAAGCAGCATTATCGCGTGATCGACTTTAAGCGCACCAAGGATGGTGTGCCAGCCAAGGTTGAGCGTCTTGAGTACGATCCGAACCGGACGGCCAATATTGCTTTGCTGTGCTATGCCGATGGGGAGCGTCGATATATCGTGGCGCCAAAGGGGTTGGTCGTCGGTCAGCAAGTGTCCAGCGGTTCCGAGGCGCCGATCAAGGTCGGAAACGCCTTACCAATCCGGAACATTCCGGTGGGAACGACTATTCACTGCGTCGAGATGATTCCCGGCAAGGGGGCTCAGCTGGCGCGTTCCGCTGGAACATCGGTTCAGTTGCTGGCGCGTGAAGGGATGCATGCGCAGTTACGATTGCGCTCTGGTGAAATCAGGCGGGTGCACATTGAGTGTCGCGCGACGATCGGCGAGGTCGGTAATGAAGAGCACAATTTGCGATCGATCGGCAAGGCGGGGGCGACGCGCTGGCGGGGCGTCCGTCCGACGGTCCGCGGTGTGGCGATGAACCCGATTGACCATCCGCACGGTGGTGGTGAAGGGAAGACGGCCGCGGGAATGCATCCGGTCAGTCCATGGGGGACCAAGACCAAGGGATATCGCACGCGTCGCAACAAACGCACGACCTCGATGATCGTGCAGCGCCGCAACAAACGCTAAGGGATAAGAGTTATGGGACGTTCCATTAAAAAGGGCCCGTTTGCCGATGCCCATTTAATCAAAAAAGTTAGCGTGGTGCGCGCTACAGGCGACAAGCGACCGATCAAGACCTGGTCGCGCCGGTCGACCGTTTTGCCCGATTTTGTTGGTCTAACGATAGCCGTCCACAATGGCAAGCAGCACGTGCCGGTCTATGTCACGGAGAACATGGTCGGTCATAAGCTTGGCGAGTTTTCATTGACCCGGACGTTCAAGGGTCACACGGCTGGCAAGAAAGCCAAGAAGTAAGGGGATGACAATGGAAACTCGAGCTGTATTGCGAGGTGTGCGACTGTCTAGCCAGAAAGGACGCTTGGTGGCTGATCAGATTCGCGGCCTGCCGGTGGAGAAGGCGCTCAACATTCTTACTTTCAGCCCCAAAAAGGGTGCTGCGATCATCAAGAAAGTCCTGGAGTCTGCCATCGCCAATGCCGAGCACAATGACGCGGCCGACATCGATGAATTGAAGGTGACAGCTATTTGCGTTGAGAAAGGTACGATTCTCAAGCGCTTCAGGGCGCGCGCCAAGGGTCGCGGCAATCGCATTGTCAAGCCGACTTGTCACGTCTTCCTGACCGTTGGCAACTGAGGAATAAGAATGGGACAAAAGATTCATCCTGCAGGCTTTCGCCTTTCGGTTACTCGGGACTGGTCGTCGCGGTGGTATGCCAACAAAAAGAATTTTCCTGGCATGCTCAACGAGGACATCAAGGTTCGTGAATATCTCAAGAAAAAACTCAAAAATGCCTCGGTTGGTCGGATTCTGATTGAACGGCCGGCAAAAAATGCCCGTGTAACGATTTATTCCGCCCGTCCGGGTGTGGTGATCGGTAAAAAGGGTGAGGAAATCGATCACTTGCGTAGCGCCCTGCAGCAGATCATGGGTGTGCCAGTGCATGTGAGCATAGAAGAGATTCGCAAACCGGAGCTGGACGCGCAACTGATCGCTGACTCAATCACGCAGCAGCTTGAAAAACGGATCATGTTCCGTCGAGCCATGAAGCGAGCGATGCAGAATGCCATGCGCCTGGGTGCGCAAGGTATCAAAATCATGAGTTCGGGCCGATTGAACGGTGCGGAAATTGCCCGTCGCGAATGGTATCGTGAAGGGCGAGTGCCCCTGCATACCTTGCGTGCAGACATTGATTACGCAACTTCCGAAGCCTTGACCACCTATGGCTTGATTGGAGTCAAGGTTTGGGTATTCAAGGGCGAGATTCTCAATCGCCATGACCAGCCGGTGGCTGCGCCGGAAAATCCGACTGACGATCAATTACGCAAGCCACGGCGTTCCGTGCGTCCTGGAGACAGTATGGAACGGCCGCGCGGCAATAGAAGCAAGCCTGACGGCGGCGACGAGCTCTCGAAGGCGGAGGGCGCCGTTGGGGATGCCAAGGCGCCGGTGAAACGAGTAAGAAAGGCGGGAACGACAGATGTTGCAGCCAACTAGAAGAAAATACCGCAAGGAGCAGAAAGGCCGTAATACTGGTCTGGCGACGCGGGGCGCCAAAGTCAGTTTTGGCGAGTTTGGGCTCAAATCAATCGGTCGTGGTCGTTTGACTGCTCGTCAGATCGAGGCCGCGCGCCGGGCGATGACCCGGCATATCAAACGGGGTGGCCGCATTTGGATTCGTATCTTTCCCGATAAGCCCATTTCCAAAAAGCCGGCTGAAGTACGCATGGGAAGCGGTAAAGGCAACCCCGAATACTACGTCGCGGAAATCAAGCCAGGGAAGGTTCTCTACGAAATGGATGGGGTCAGCGAAGGCTTGGCTCGCGAAGCTTTTGCGCTTGCTGCAGCTAAGCTGCCCATTCCGACTGTTTTCGTTACGCGCATGGTGGGTTGATTATGAAAGTGAATGAACTCCGGGCAAAATCCGTTGACGAATTGAACAAAGAGTTGTTGGATTTGCTCAAGGCACAGTTTGGTCTGCGGATGCAGCTTGCGACTCAGCAATTGACCAACAACAGCCAAATCGGCAAAGTGCGACGTCAGATTGCGCGTGTGCGCACCCTTCTTCGTGAAAAGGCAGTTCAACAATGAGCGAAAACACTAGCAGTAAGCGCACATTGATCGGGCGGGTGGTCAGTGATCGAATGACCAAGACGGTGACAGTATTGGTTGAGCGTCGCGTAAAGCACGCGATGTACAGCAAGATCATCGTCCGTTCAAGCAAATATCACGCCCACAACGACAATGACCAGGCCAAGTTGGGTGATTTGGTGGAGATCGAGGAGTCTCGTCCACTGTCAAAAACCAAATCCTGGGTGGTCATCAAGTTGCTTGAACGGGCTGTTGCCATTTAAGTCTTGTAGTGGAACTCAGGACTTAGTATAATCACAAGTTCTTCTTTGTCCGGTGCTGTCAAGTTCCCGGGCTTTCTCACCCGTGACGGGTTCCAATACTGACCGCCAAAGCGGGCCAAGTTGGAGTGTGAAATGATACAAGTACAGACGGTTCTCGACGTCGCCGACAACACCGGCGCGCGCTCGGTAATGTGCATCAAGGTGCTGGGTGGCTCCAAGCGCCGCTATGCCAATGTCGGTGACATTATAAAGGTCAGTATCAAAGATGCTGCGCCGCGCGGGCGCGTCAAAAAAGGCGATGTTTACAACGCGGTTGTCGTGCGTACGGCGAAGGGCGTTCGTCGGGTCGATGGCTCTTTGGTCCGATTTGACCATAATGCTGCCGTACTGTTGAGCAATAAGCTGGAACCGATCGGGACGCGTATTTTTGGTCCAGTGACCCGCGAATTGCGCGGTGACCGGTTTATGAAAATTGTTTCGCTAGCGCCGGAAGTCCTTTAAGGAAAGCTATGGAAAAGATTCGTAAGGGCGACGATGTTGTCGTAATAGCTGGCAAGGACAAGGGTCGGCGGGGTGCTGTTCTGCGGCGAGTCGATACAGAACATGTTCTCGTCGAGGGGGTCAATCGAGTCAAAAAACACGTCAAGCCAAACCCGGTCAAAGGTGTTGTCGGCGGAATTATCGAAAAAGAGATGCCGCTGCATATATCGAACGTTTCGCTCTACAACCCGGCCACCCATAAGGCCGATCGCGTCGGCATCAAGACGCTTGAAGACGGAAGAAAGGTGCGTTTCTTCAAGTCGAATGGCGAAGTGCTGGGAGCCTAAGGAATAGACATGGCCCGTTTACTTGACTACTACAAAACTTCCGTGGTTGCCGACTTGACCAAGAGATTTGGCTACAAGTCGAAGATGGAAGTGCCCAGAATCACTAAAGTGACTTTGAATATGGGCGTTGGCGAAGCGATTGCCGATAAAAAAATTCTCGAAAATGCCCTTGGCGACATGGCCAAGATCACTGGGCAGAAGCCGGTGATCACTAAGGCGCGTAAATCGATTGCCGGTTTCAAGATTCGTACGGGCTATCCGATCGGTTGCATGGTCACTCTGCGTGGGCCGAGAATGTATGAGTTTATTGATCGCCTGGTAACGGTGGCGCTACCCAGGGTTCGGGATTTTCGTGGAATCTCCGGCAAGGGATTCGATGGTCGCGGCAATTACAATATGGGCCTGAAAGAGCAGATCATCTTTCCGGAAATCGAATACGACAAAATTGATGCCTTGCGGGGCATGAACATCAGTGTTACCACTACTGCCAAGACCGACGAAGAGGCGCGTGCCTTGCTTGGCGCGTTTAAATTTCCCTTCAGGAACTGATACGAAATGGCAAAACTCGCTGTGATCAACCGAGGTGAGAAGCGGCGCAAGATCGTCGAGAAATATTCGAAGAAACGTGCCGAGCTGGTGGCTATCGTCAATGACCAAAGTCGGAGCCTTGAGGAGCGTTTCGAGGCCCGGCTGAAAGTACAGTCTTTGCCGCGCAATGCCAGTCCTGTTCGGTTGCGCAATCGTTGCCAGCTGACAGGGCGTCCGCGTGGCGTGTTCAGAAAATTCGGTTTGGGTCGCGGAAAACTGCGCGATTTCGTGATGCACGGCGAAGTCCCGGGAATGATCAAGGCTAGCTGGTAAGCAGGAGAAAACGAAATGAGTATGAGCGATCCGATCAGCGATATGCTGACCCGCATCCGCAATGCGCAGATGGCAAGCAAGGCTTCAGTTGCCATGCCGTCATCAAAAGTAAAAATTGCCATTGCCCAGGTTCTCAAGGATGAGGGGTATATCGAGGGTTTTGCAGTCAATCCGAACAATGGCAAGCCTGTTCTGGATATCGATCTGAAATATTATGCCGGTCGTCCTGTCATTGATCGTATCGATCGAGTTTCGCGGCCTGGTCTGCGGGTCTACCGGGGGGCTGATGATATTCCGCACGTCATGAATGGCCTAGGGGTGGCGATCGTTTCGACTCCCAAAGGAGTGATGACTGATCGCAAGGCTCGCGCTAGCCATATCGGTGGCGAAGTGCTCTGCTTCGTCGCGTAAGGGGGGGGAAATGTCCCGCGTTGCAAAAAATCCAATCATCATACCGCCCGGGGTTACCGTTGATGTCGCTCCGCAGCAAATTTCGGTCAAGGGGCCGCTGGGTTCGTTGAGCTTTGCTGCCCATCCTGCGGTTTCCGTCGAGCGAGAAGAGGGGGCACTGGTTTGTCGGCCCGTGGCGGGTAAGCCGGGGTCCGATGCCTTGTCAGGCACGGTTCGTGCTGTAGTCTCGAACATGGTTGTCGGTGTTAGTAAGGGTTTCGAGCGTCGCCTTAACTTGGTCGGCGTCGGTTATCGGGCGCAGGCTCAGGGAGATGTGCTCAATCTTTCTCTCGGTTTCTCGCATCCGGTGGCCTATAAACTGCCGAAAGGGATTTCCGTGGAAACCCCTACTCAGACCGAAATCGTCATCAAAGGCGTAGACCGGCAGTTGGTTGGCCAGGTGGCGGCAGAGGTGCGCGCCTACCGCAAGCCGGAGCCTTATAAAGGTAAGGGTGTGCGCTATACCGACGAAGTGGTGTTGGTCAAGGAAACGAAGAAGAAAAAGTAAGGGTGCTCAGATGATTGACAAAAAACAGGCGCGGTTGCGTCGGGCGCGCAAAACACGGGCCAAGATTGCCGAACTCAAAGCGGTTCGGCTGTCGGTGCATCGCAGCAATCTGCATATTTATGCCCAGGTGATCTCGCCTTGCGGCTCAAAAGTGCTGGCGGCCGCTTCGTCGCTTGAGGCCGAGGTGCGCAAGGCCTTGCCCAATGGTGGCAATGTCGATGCGGCCAAGCGCATCGGTCAGTTGATTGCCGAGCGGGCCAAGCTGGCCGGGGTTGAACACGTTGCTTTTGATCGCGCTGGCTTTCAGTATCACGGGCGGATCAAGGCGTTGGCTGACGCGGCGCGCGAAGCCGGTCTCAAGTTCTGAGTGCCTGAAGAAGAATTGGAGTAGACAATGGCTAAACCGCAAAGCAGAAAACCTCAGCAGGCCGAGAAGCCCGATGATGGGATGCGCGAAAAAATGATTTCGATCAACCGGGTCACCAAAGTCGTCAAGGGTGGTCGGATACTCGGCTTCGCGGCGCTGACTGTCGTCGGCGATGGAGACGGGCGTATCGGTATGGGTAAGGGCAAATCACGCGAAGTGCCAGTGGCGGTGCAAAAAGCGATGGAAGAGGCGCGTCGCAACATGATTAAGGTCAATTTGCGTGATGGCACCTTGCAGCACACGGTGCTCGGCCATCATGGGGCCTCCCGCGTGATGCTACAACCGGCGCCTGAAGGAACAGGCATCATCGCCGGCGGTGCCATGCGCGCAGTGTTCGACGTCATGGGGATGACCAATGTCGTTGCCAAGGCGCACGGTTCGACCAATCCGTACAACATTGTCCGCGCGACGATCAACGGCTTGCGTTCGATGACCACGCCGGCGGAAGTGGCTGCCAAGCGGGGTAAAACGGTTGCCGAGATCATGGGGTGAGCTATGGCTGATAAGAAAATCAAATTGACGTTGATCAGAAGCTTGATCGGCACCAAGCAGTCGCACCGCGCAACGGTGCGTGGCCTCGGGTTGCGTCGCATGCACAGCACGTCGGTTCTCGAGGATACGCCGGCTGTCCGCGGGATGATCAACAAGGTTTCCTACCTCTTGAAGTGTGAAGGCTAAGATGAGGCTCAATAGCATTCAGGCCGCCGCGGGTTCGAGGCCGGCCAAAAAGCGTGTTGGTCGCGGTATCGGCTCGGGTTTTGGCAAGACGTGCGGGCGCGGTCATAAAGGACAAAAGTCACGCGCCGGTGGTTTCCATAAGGTTGGTTTTGAAGGCGGCCAGATGCCGTTGCAGCGGCGTTTGCCGAAGCGTGGCTTCAAGTCGATGACCAATGCGCGTAATGTCGAGGTGAGGCTGTCGGCGATTGCCGCTTTGCCTGTTGATGAAGTCGATTTGGCGACGTTGCGGCAAGCGAATCTAGTTCCTCAGAATGTGCTGTCCGCGAAAGTCATACTCTCCGGCTCGATTGAGCGCAAGGTGGTTCTCAAGGGTGTCGGAGCCAGCGCGGGTGCGCGAGCGGCGATCGAGGCTGTTGGCGGCAGTGTCGCCGAGTAATCCAGACGTCAGGGTGAAATTTTTTGGCTACCAGTTCTAGCACCATCGGCAAGGGCGGAAAATTCGGGGACCTGAAGCGTCGCCTGTGGTTCTTGCTCGGCGCACTGGTCGTTTACCGGATCGGTTCGCATATTCCTGTCCCGGGAATAGACGCGCAGGTGCTCAGCGATCTTTTCCATAAACAACAAGGCGGTATCCTGGGCATGTTCAACATGTTTTCCGGTGGCGCTTTGTCGCGTTTCACCATCTTTGCCCTGGGAATAATGCCGTACATTTCGGCTTCGATCATCATGCAATTGATGAGTCATGCCAGCCCCCAGTTGGAAGCGCTGAAGAAGGAAGGCGAGGCCGGACGCCGCAAGATCACCCAATACACCCGCTATGGAACAGTATTCCTGGCCTTGTTTCAGGGGATTGGTATTGCAGTCGCCGTCGAGTCCCAGCCCGGTCTGGTGCTCGAGCCTGGGTTGCTTTTTCGCTTCGTGACGGTCATCACTTTGGTCACTGGCACGATGTTTTTGATGTGGCTCGGTGAGCAGGTTACCGAGCGCGGGCTGGGCAACGGCATTTCGATCATCATCTTTGCCGGGATCGCTGCCGGTTTGCCGAACGCGATCGGCGGCTTGCTCGAATTGGTCCGCACGGGTGCGATGCATCCTTTGACGGCGATTGTTATCAGCGCTTTGGTTGTTCTGGTGACCGCCTTTGTCGTTTTCGTCGAGAAAGGTCAGCGCAAAATTTTGGTTAATTATGCCAAGCGCCAAGTTGGAAACAAGATCTATGGCGGGCAAAGTTCGCACTTGCCATTGAAATTGAACATGTCAGGTGTCATTCCGCCGATTTTTGCTTCGTCGATCATTCTCTTTCCGGCGACAATCGCCGGCTGGTTTGGCTCGAATGACTCGGTGCGATGGTTGAAGGATATCGCAGGCGCGCTGTCACCGGGACAGCCGATTTACGTACTGTTGTACGCTGCAGCAATAATATTTTTCTGCTTTTTCTATACTGCGCTGGTTTTTAATTCGCGAGAGACTGCCGATAACCTGAAGCGCAGCGGAGCGTTTGTACCTGGTATTCGCCCGGGGGAACAAACCGCCCGCTACATCGACAAGATTTTAATGCGACTGACTCTGGTGGGTGCGGCTTACATCACTATCGTCTGTCTGTTACCCGAATTTCTGATTTTGAAATGGAACGTGCCTTTTTATTTCGGGGGCACATCGCTGCTGATCATTGTGGTGGTTACCATGGACTTTATGACTCAAGTCCAGGCGTATGCGATGTCTCACCAGTACGAGAGCTTGCTGAAAAAAGCCAATTTCAAAGGCTCTGGATTACCGGTGAAATAATATGGCCAAAGAAGATTTGATCGAAATGCAAGGCGAGGTGATCGAAAACCTGCCGAATGCGACTTTCAGGGTGAAGCTGGAAAATGGCCACGTCGTGCTGGGCTTCATTTCCGGCAAGATGCGGATGCACTACATCCGCATTCTTCCCGGCGACAAGGTGACCGTTCAGCTGACACCATATGATCTGAGTCGGGCGCGCATCGTTTTCCGCGCTAAATAAGAATCTCTACGCAACATTCCGGCAACGGGCTGGCTGCGCCCTATACCGGTTAATCAGGAGTTGACCATGAAAGTGCTGGCATCTGTGAAGCGCATCTGCCGCAAATGCAAAATCATTCGACGTCACGGCATCGTGCGCGTGATCTGTGCGGATCGTCGCCACAAGCAGCGTCAGGGCTGATAGGGTTGGTGTCGTCATGGCTCGCTTAATCGAGTTTCATGACGCTTAAAGATTAAACGTTAGTTTCGTTTTTTTGGGGTGAATCGATGGCTCGCATCGCAGGCGTAAACCTACCGAACCACCAGCATGCCGAAATCGCGCTGACCGCGATTTACGGCATCGGGCGTCCGCGCGCACAAAAAATTTGTGATGCGGCTGGGGTTCCTCGTTCTACAAAGATGAAGGATCTCACTGAAGCCGAACTCGAGCGCTTGCGCGATCAAATTGGCAAATACAGCGTCGAAGGCGATCTGCGTCGCGAAGTGACGATGAGCGTCAAACGGCTGATGGACCTGGGTTGCTATCGCGGTCTTCGTCATCGCAAGGGCCTGCCGTCACGCGGTCAACGCACTCGCACCAATGCGCGCACGCGCAAAGGTCCGCGCAAGCCGATTGCCGGCAAGAAATAATTAGCACTTAGGACCTGACTATGGCCAAGACCGCGACAAAAGTTCGTAAAAAAGTAAAAATCAGAAAGAACGTGGCCGAGGGTGTTGCCCACATCCACGCTTCTTTCAATAACACCATCATTACCATTACCGACCGTCAAGGCAATGCATTGTCTTGGGCGACATCGGGTGGCGCAGGCTTCAAAGGGTCGCGTAAAAGCACACCATTCGCCGCGCAGGTCGCTGCCGAGGCGGCGGGCCGAGTGGCGGTCGAATGCGGGGTAAAGAATCTCGAAGTGCGTATCACCGGCCCTGGCCCAGGCCGGGAATCGTCGGTGCGGGCGTTGAATGCGCTCGGGATGAAGATCACCGCGATTACCGATGTTACCCCGATTCCACACAATGGCTGCCGGCCGCCGAAGCGGCGTCGGATTTAAGGAGAAAAAAGTGGCTCGCAATCTCGATCCGAAATGCCGCCAGTGCCGCCGTGAAGGTGAAAAGCTGTTTCTCAAAGGCGAAAAATGTTTCACAGACAAGTGTGCCATTGAGCGTCGCTCATATGCACCAGGTCAACACGGCCAGAAATCGGGGCAACGCTTGTCGGACTACGGTGTTCATCTGCGGGAAAAGCAGAAAATCCGTCGTATCTATGGCGTTCTCGAAGGCCAGTTCCGCAAGGTCTACAAAGAAGCCGACCGTCGCAAGGGAGTGACCGGGGAGGTTCTGTTGCAATTGTTGGAGTCGCGCCTGGATAGCGTGGCGTATCGCATGGGTTTCGCTTCCTCACGTGCCGAGTCGCGCCAAGTTGTCAGGCACAACGCGTTGTTGGTCAATGGCCGTCGAGTTAACATTCCATCCTATCAAGTGCGTCCTGGCGATGTCGTCGAGGTTGCTGAAGCTGCCAAAGGCCATTTACGGATCAAGGCCGCATTGACGGCAGCAGAGGCGCGTGGTTTTCCGGAATGGGTCGAAGTTGACGCCAAAGCGGCCAAAGGAACGTACAAGGCGCATCCAGAGCGTGCCGAACTTCCGCCGACGATCAACGAAAGTCTGGTTATCGAACTCTATTCCAAGTGATGATGATCAGGATGTGGCTCGACGGAATCAGGCAAAGGACAGCACATGCAAAGTAGTGGACTATTCAAACCGCGTCTCATCAATGTGCAGAGTTTGTCGCCGGTGCATGCCCGGGTGGTCATGGAGCCGTTCGAACGCGGCTATGGGCACACCTTGGGTAATGCACTGCGGCGGATTCTGCTGTCGTCGATGCCAGGCTACGCGATCACCGAAGTCAGCATTGATGGCGTTCTGCACGAATATTCAACGATCGACGGGGTGCAGGAGGATGTGGTCGATATCCTACTCAATCTCAAAGGTGTCGTTTTCAAGCTCCATAATCGCGACGAAGTCATCCTTCATCTGCGCAAAGAAGGCAAGGGCGTTGTCCGCGCGGGCGATATCGAAGGATCACACGATGTCGAGATCATCAATCCTGAGCATGTGATCGCCCACCTTTCGGCCGGTGGCAAATTGATGATGGAGTTGAAAGTCGAGAAGTCCCGCGGCTATGTCGCTGGCAATCTGCGACAAATGGGCGAAAGCAGCAAGAATATCGGCAAGCTGGTGCTCGACGCTTCGTTCAGTCCGGTCAGACGTGTCAGTTACGCTGTTGAAAGCGCTCGCGTCGAGCAGCGGACCGACCTCGACAAGCTGATCATGGACATCGAAACCAATGGCGCCATCGAACCGGAAGAAGCCATTCGGACCGCGGCTCGTATCTTGATGGAGCAACTGTCCGTGTTCGCCGATCTGGCCGGAACGGCCGTTCCCGTCGAGTATCAGAAAACGGTGCAGGTCGATCCGTTGTTGTTGCGCCCGGTCGACGATCTCGAGTTGACCGTCCGCTCGGCCAACTGTCTAAAAGCGGAGAATATTTATTATATCGGCGATTTGATTCAGCGTACCGAGAATGAACTACTCAAGACGCCGAATCTCGGACGCAAGTCGCTCAACGAAATCAAAGAAGTGCTGGCCGTGCGTGGCCTGACGCTGGGCATGAAGCTCGAGAACTGGCCACCGGCCGGCCTCGACAAGTGAGCAGCCAGACAAGAACAGGAAGGAATTGAAATGCGTCACCGTTTAGGTCTCCGCAAACTGAATCGCACCAGCACCCACCGCTTGGCGATGCTGCGTAATATGACTGTCTCGTTGCTTCGCGAAGAATTGATCAAGACCACTTTGCCAAAAGCCAAAGAGCTGCGTCGGGTCGTCGAGCCGATCATCACCCTGGGTAAGAAGCCCAGCCTGGCCAATCGTCGCCTGGCCTTTGATCGTCTGCGTGATCGTGAGATGGTGGTTAAAGTGTTCGACGAGTTGGGCGCTCGTTACGCGACACGTAACGGCGGTTATTTGCGGATCCTGAAATGCGGGTTCCGGGATGGTGACAACGCACCGATGGCCTACGTCGAATTGCTCGATCGTCCAACTGATTCGCCAACCGACAAGGCGGCTGAGGGCTCCTGACGCGGTTCTGATTCGCGGCAATATTCTGCCAGTCAAAAAAATGCCAGGTATGTTGCCTGGCATT